>BQIY01000538.1 GCA_021604265.1 Nitrospirales bacterium | reverse complement strand
GTTGGACGTCCTTGCAAATGTTAATGCACTCAGCACAGGCGATACATCGATTCATATTAAAATCGAGGACAAGGCTTCGAGTGTCCTCGGGTATATTCTTTTGCTTGGCGTTGGCGAGGTCGGTGACACCGTGTTCAAATGCCATGTCTTGGAGTTCGCAATGACCGTCTGCATCACACACCGGGCAATCAAGTGGATGGACAGATAAATGTTTTTCCACACCTTTTTTTCGAGCGGCAAACAGATCGTCCCCCTCCGTTCGAATCACCATGCCGGCTGTGGCTTTGGCTGTGCAGGATCGAACAGGCGCTTTTTTCCCTTCCTGCATGACCAGGCACATTCCACAAGACCCAAAAGGATCAAATGTATAGTGGTAGCACATGGCCGGGACGATTTTCCCGGTACTCGAGATGACATCGTACAGCGAGACGCCTTCTTTGGCTGTGACGGTCTCCCCGTCGAGTGTGAGCTCGATGGTTGTCGCTTCAGTATCTGGAGATGTGACTGGTTTTAATCCCATATTCTATCCTCTTCACGCATCGGCAAAAATCAAATCTTAGGGTGTCGCGTGTTTAATTTTGCCTGCTATATTCTCACTTTGCATTCATCGTGTTCACCGATCGCATTCACCCATCACAATATCGTAGGTTCCAAAAATGGTAATGGCGTCGGAGATCATATATCCGCGGGCCATATTATCGAAAGCGCCCATGTGAATAAACGATGGTGAGCGAATCTTCATCCGGTAGGGTTGGCCTCCACCGGTACTGACAATATAAAACCCGAGTTCGCCTTTATGAGCTTCAGTTCCGCAGTAGATTTCTCCGACCGGAGCCTCAAACCCTTGAGAAAAGAGTTTGAACTGCTGAATCATGGATTCGAGATTTTTAAAGACCCGGTCTTTCGGGGGGAGGGTGACACTCGGGACATCTGCCATGACAGGGCCTGGCTCCATTTGATCCATGCATTGCTGAATAATCTTGATGCTCTCCCGCATTTCTTCAATTCGAATCCAATATCGATCGTAGGTGTCTCCATTTTTCCCGACCGGGACGCTAAACTCACATTTCGGATACGCGCCATACTGCTCATACTTTCGCAGGTCATAATCCACCCCGGACCCTCGAAGTGACGGGCCGCTGAGACCAAAGCTCAGGGCGTCTTCGGCTGAAATGGTGGCGACACCAACGGTTCGGGCTAACCAGATGCGGTTTTTATCGAGAAACACGACATATTCATCAATCTTGGGCGGGAAATAGTCCACGAAGTCGCGAATTTTTTTGATCAATGAATCCGTAAGGTCTTGTTCCACGCCACCAATCCGATACCAGCTGGTGGTCAACCGTGCTCCGCAGAGTTCGTCAAACCAATCAAGTAAAATTTCGCGGTCGCGAAACGTGTAAAAAAAGACGGTCATGGCCCCAATGTCCAGGGCTTGCGTCCCCAGCCAGAAGAGATGTCCAATTATTCGCTGGATTTCTGCGACGATAGTTCGAAGGTATTCTGCGCGGTCGGGAATGGTCATATCCATCAACTTCTCAACCGCCCGGCAATACGCGAAGTTGTTGTACATCGCGCACACATAATCCAGCCGATCCGTGTGCGGGATAAATTGATGATAGGTGCCCGCTTCAGCTAATTTCTCGACACCACGATGTAAGTAGCCCATCACTGGAATGGATTTGACAATCCGTTCACCTTCAAGCTCCAAGATCACTTTCAACACGCCGTGTGTGCTCGGGTGTTGAGGACCCATATTGAGAAGAAGCTCTTCTGTCCGTAGAGTCGGCAGCGACTCGGTTTCAGGATGTTCGGGATCGACCTTATAGATCGTTTCCCGTTGGTCTTCCATGCGGTGTGCCATATTTGAATCCGTTACTCGTCGTTCGTATCTCGTCTGTCGTATAAGAACAAATGTACGTTTCTTTCTACAAAATGTTCAAGGCTGCTCACGACATACATTCTTGTTCCTATGCCGGATCATCTAAGAAATCAAACGTGTCCCGCCAGCCTTTTCCTTGAAGGGGGAAGTCTTTGCGTAGGGGATAGCCTTCCGGATAGTCGTCGGGCATTAAAATTCGACGAAGATCAGGGTGATTCGCAAAGCGAATACCCATCATATCGAAAACTTCCCGCTCCATAAACTCAGCGCCTTTCCATAAGTCAACCATTGAATCAACAATGCAATCGTGTTCAGGAACCCTGGCTTTGATCCGAACGCGATGACGCTTTCGAATGGATTGGACTTCATAGACAACTTCAAACCGCTCCTCTTCGTCAGGCCAGTCCACGGAGCTGACATGAACCATATAATCACAATCCATGGCTGGATCTTCACGAAGAAACTTGCAGACATCGTGAAGTGCCTCCCGTTTCACGGTAATAGCCAGATCTCCCCGCCATTCGTCAGCTTTGACAAATCCATTGGGGAATTGTTGTTGAATCTGTTCGGCTATGGCATGCATATCGTGAGTCAGTCTTCGCTCATATCCCTTCTTTGATGATTCACTAGACCTTGACCTGCTCAGGCTGCTTGGTGAACACGCGTTTCTGCATGATGCGGTCTTGGAGTTTTAAAATACCATCAAATAACGCTTCAGGTGTCGGCGGACAGCCTGGGACATAGATATCCACAGGGACAAAGCGGTCGACGCCTTGCACCACACTATAGCTGTCGTAAATATTGCCGGAAGTAGC
>BQIY01000537.1 GCA_021604265.1 Nitrospirales bacterium | reverse complement strand
GTCTTTACCGCAATTTCATGTTTACCGTCCGTAGCCTAAAAGAAAGTGCGCCGGAATGGCATTCCAGCCAGGCCAGGATTGGGGTCAGTAATACAGGTGAAGGCCAATCCCGATCCACTCGGTTCGCTGAGAATAGAATTGGCCGTTGGGTGAAGCCCCCTCGTAATACTCCATTAATAATTGCAGCTTGCGGTCGCCGATGCGGGCATTTTCGAATTGAAGCCCAGCCATTAGCGAACGGTTGACTGTCCAATTGCTTCTCTCGTTGACCTGGAAATCTCCATACGCCACCGGACGAATCTTCCCGCTCAACAATGTCCAAGGGCTTGTCAGTTCAGCCCCGAATTGGCTGGTGCCGCGCCCTAGCGTGTTGGGGTCCCGATCCACCAGAATCCCGCCGCCGCCATACACACGGAACCAGTTGAACAGTTCATAGGACAACTTCAGATCGAATTCTTCATAGGACAAATTGATTCTGTTCGGCTGATTATTGAGAATGAATTCATCCCCAAGATGTGAACTTTGATGATGGACGCGAATGAAGCCGGAAAGCGAACCCGTTCGATAGCTGGCAAGAAGGCCGGCCGTATAATCCGCGTTCACAAGGTCCTTGGACGACGCGTCCAAATCGAATACGCTAAAGACTCCGCCCTGGAAGGCGATTTCCCATTGGCCATCGAATGGTGCAGCATCGCGATAAATCGCGAACGTTTCTCCAAAATTTGCCGAGCCGGTTTTTTTTGGTTCGGAACCTTTTGAAATATGACGATAGGCCACGGAGAAATGCGGCCAACGTGGGTCGGCATGAAGCGGATCGAAAAGAAGGCCATCCGGAAGAAATTTGGATTCGGGTTCGGGAATTTTTTGGGTAATGGCATCCGGTGCAGGAGTCACGGGAATCCCGGAGTCGACAGTGCCCTCTATGATTTCCACTCGTGTCACACCTGGAATGGTTTCTAAAGCGGTCTGGACCTTCGTTCGATCAAGGGTGCCGAGGGAAATGGCATAGACGGTCACGACACCATCTTTAACGATCAGGGAAGCATTGGTGGCATTGAATTCATGTTGAAGGACTGCGGCAGCATAGCCGGCGATGTAGGAATCTTCCACCGCGATAGCGTGAGGCATCAATCCAAAAAGAAGACAGAACAGGATCACGATCACTGTTGCCCATTTTCGCAATACTCTAGGGGTCTTGCAGGAAACGGGAGAGTCTAGGGTGAGAGAAGCAACCGGTTGGGTCATGGAAATTTGCACTCCTTACCGAAATATGGTGGTGGGAAGAACCCGGGTAAAACATAACCAACGATCGGAGAAATACCCGGTCTTTTTCATAGCTGACACGGCAACCCACCCTTTTTGAAAGGTCAGGTTAGGTGCTTATCGGCTGGTCTAAACTGAAGAAGCCCTGAACACAAAATAACAGGATGATTGTGTTTGGTTGGACAGACAAAAGGTCATGGCAAGGGGCGTAATTTGGACATTGTCAAAAGAAAAATTCTGTCCGAATCGGATTCGAATAGACGGGCTGTAGAAAAAGGAAAGAGCGTTCTTAACGAAATAGGTATGACGCATCGGCTTGCTCACAATCATCGCCAAAAAATCCAGCAAGTTTAGTAGGGAGTTTCTGATCTTCCGACAAACGCAAGAGATTGAGCGACGCCACCAGGTTCGGAAGGAGTTATTGCAGCAGGCAACCACCTAGGAGTCCGGCATCAGCCAAGAATGTCATCCAGATGAAAAGATCGACGGGGTCCCACCCGACAGCGGACCGGTGGTTTATTCAAAAAAAACCGATCCTGTTCCTAATTCTATCTCAAGAAAAAAGCCGGCTGCAGAGTGAGTCCACAGCCGGCCTTCTTCTGAGTATTTCAAAAGGGAACGCAAATTATTTTTCCACCGGCTCCTCTTTCATGGATTTCTTTTTCGTTGTACCCCCTTGAAACTCTACCGGTTTGTATCTCCCGCCAATCCCTACTGTCCGTTCCTGTATAAATCGAAAAAAAAACGGCCGCCGAATGGATGTACCATTCGCCGGCCGCTCAAACACAATCCAGCCTATTCACCCTTCCTTCTTACAAAGAAAGAAGCAGCAAGAGACCTCTGCTATTTACCAATATTGTCTATCGTTTCGTTAGCCGTTTCCTGCGTTTCATCTACTTTTCCCTTGGCGCCTTCTTTGAGTTCATCCATCATGCCACCAGCTTCTTTTTTCGTGGCGTTCTGGGCTTCAATCGCTTGATCTTTTGCCGCACCCGTCATGTCCATCCCCTTATGAGCGTCTGAAGCCTCGTTCGCCTCTTCGGCTTTACCCTTCATTGTATCCATCATGCCAGCCGAGGACACTCCAACGACACCCACCACAAACAACACGGAAAGGACTGCAGATAGTACCTGCTTCATAAAAAACCTCCTTAAGGAAGAACGTGAATGAGAGGGAAAAATTACTCTGCACCTTTCCTCAAACTGAAGTCAATCAGCTGAGAATGGACCATGTCTATCGACGAAACCGTTTCCCACCACCATACCCTCCACCAAAATACCCAAAAGCATAAGGCGAATAGGGCCAATACGAACCCCAATAACCGCCCCAATATGGATAAGGCCCCCAATTGGGACGATACCCATACCCGTTTCGGGGAATCAGTGGCCACACTTTCAACGCCTGAATGGTAAGAACAGGATAGACTTTTTCTTCT
>BQIY01000536.1 GCA_021604265.1 Nitrospirales bacterium | reverse complement strand
ACCCGCGGCATCACTTTCATTTAATTCGGGAAGCTCTTTTTCCAGCTTCTCTCCAATCATCCACGCTGGCCCTAACGACCCAATAAACCCTTGCCCCCATTCCACTATGCCGAAATTCGTTCCAAGGAGGACATCAAGATCCTCTTCAAGGCCTTCACTCTTGATGACGACATCAACCACATAGGAATCATGGTGAAAAGTAAACTCTTTCTGAATCCAAAGATCTTGTTCTTTAGATTGAAGAGTCATCGTCATATGACCAACCGGATGGTTCTCATCGAGAGTGGAAAAATCTCGCTGAACGGTGTACAGCCCGTCTTGAAAGAGTTTTGTGGTGTCTTGATCCGAGACTTCGAGTGCTAACGGTTCGTTAAACTGGCCCTCTGCATACACAAGTTCGACAGGTAGCGGATCTTCAGACTGCGTCAAATATCGTAATAATTGCCAACTTGTGATCTCGGCCCCGCGGTTGGAAATTTGGGCTCGATAGAGAGGAGTTTCGATCGTTTCGATCTGTTCTTGTTGGTCCGTCTCACTTGCTTGAGAAGCACCTAAAGAAAGCTGGCCTTTCTCAGATGTCTGCGTTTCAGCGGGGGACGAAGTCGCGGCTGTCTTCTGTCCATTCTCTTCCTCTTCCAGCAATGATCTGTCTTCGGTCTGGTCAATGATGGAGGTATCATTGAGCGGGGCAAAGCCATATTCTTTCATGACGATATCCCAGCCAATGATGATCCCCAAGCACAACACGATAAAAAGAACGACTCGTTTTTCCATTGACGTTAACGCTTCCTAGACAGTTTTTGGTGGTCCCGATTCAGAGCAGGCCTCGAGTGTTTCAAAATGAAAACGAGTAAGAGTTCAGAAATATCGAACTTTGGATTAGGGAACTGGATCAGTCCCGCCTGAATGGAATGGCTGACATTTAAGAACTCTGAGGGTTGTCAGACCTATCCCCTTCACGAGTCCATACCGACGAATGGATTCGTAACCGTAATGAGAACAAGACGGTTCAAACCGACAGTGCGGTCCCAAGAAAGGTGAAACCCATTGCTGATAGACTGAGATTATCCAGAGAACGAGTCTGGATACGAATGATGAGGAGTGGGACGAAGAACCCCAATCCTGTGAAGGGCTACTTTCCAATTTTCCTGAACAATCTGAAATTTTTTCTGTAATACAGGGGGCTTCGGGAAGATAACAATATCATATCCTTTCACCAATTCATCCTGTATGGCCCGCACCAGTTCGCGAAAAATGCGTTTTGCTCGATTTCGACGTACAGCCTTCCCAAATCGACGTCCGACAACAATCCCCACACGTGATTGAGGTTGCTGACTTTTGCAAAACATGAGGTTAAACAATGGGTCCTGTATGCGTTGACCCACACGTTTTACCTGATTATAGTCCTGTGTTTTTTTAATGAACAGACAATATCCAGTTGAGTCCCGTTTACTCATCTGAGACGGTAAGACGAATACGTCCTTTTTTTCTCCTTCTCGCAAGAACTTTTCGCCCATTTTTGGTGCTCATCCGTTTTCGAAATCCGTGGTCTCGTTTTCGTTTAAGATTCGATGGCTGTCTGTAAGTCATTGACACGATAATATTCTCCTTCGTCAATCATAGGTGCAAACCCTAAATTATGGGGATTTCTATGAGGGATGTCAATTAGCTTAGTTCGCAAATGGCCTTGAAGATGATATTCAGCGTTCCGCAACATGGTGTCTTCAGGCCATTCATTGACTAGATTCAAGGGTAAAGATATAGTCATTCTATGAAAAATAACCTGTAATTTTAATTATTTATGAATTTTTAACTCTCATAAGGATCTCAGGTTGTGAAGATTCGAAGCATGAAGGGCATTAAGGATATTCTTCCTGATCAGATGCCGACGTGGAATGTCGTTGAACAGACTGCACACAAACTTGCCCAATGTTATGGGTTTTCAGAAATTCGGATTCCGACATTCGAACAAACTCAATTGTATGCAAGAAGTATTGGCGAATCCACTGATGTGGTTGAAAAGGAAATGTATACGTTTCAAGACCGTGACGGCACGTCCTTAACCCTGCGTCCAGAAGGAACGGCCGGTGTGGTTCGAGCCTACCTTGAGCATAATCTCTCAACTCAGTTTTCGATGCGAAAGCTGTATTACATTGGCCCAATGTTCCGCCATGAACGACCTCAAGCAGGAAGATTCCGACAGTTTCATCAGTTTGGCGTAGAAGTGTTCGGCACTGAAGATCCTTATATGGATGTCGAAGTCATCGCGCTACTTTGGCAATATTTCACCGATTTACAGTTACCAGAACTCACACTGTATATTAACTCCATCGGCACACCTGATGATCGTCAACTATATATTACTCAACTGCAAGCTTTTACTAAACCTCAACTGCCAAATTTTTGTGAAAATTGCCAGCGCCGTTTTCATACCAATCCTCTCCGTATTCTGGACTGTAAGGTTCCTCGATGCAACACCCTGACCGAAGATGCCCCGAAGCTTCTAGAGACTCTCTCACCGGCCTCGTTCGAGCACTTTACCCATGTCCAAAACGGCCTTTCATTACTGACGATTCCCTATACCATTCACCACAGACTCGTTCGGGGGTTAGATTATTACTCCCAAACGACTTTCGAGATTACTTCGTCTCACTTAGGAGCGCAAAATACAATTGGAGCCGGTGGCCGATACGACGGGCT
>BQIY01000535.1 GCA_021604265.1 Nitrospirales bacterium | reverse complement strand
TTTTTTCAATCATGCTGATGGTGTGTTGAAACAGTTCTTCGGCTTTGTGTGTTTGGTTTTGCGTCGCATAGACTAATGCCAGGTTGTTGAGAATTCTTGCGAGCCGCGGATCTTCTTTCCCCAACTTTTTCTCAAGATTTTCTCGGGCGCGTTCAAGGAGCGTTTGCGCTTTCTCGTATTGCTGTTGAGCATGATACAATGAGGCTAATTGACTTAAGCTTGCCGCGACTTGCGGACTGTCCGGTCCCAAGGCTTTTTCATAGATGTTGAGAATTCGTTCTAGTAAGGCTTCAGCCTGTTTGTAATCTTTTTGTTCATTATAGAGCATGGCCAGATTGTTTAAGCTGCCGGTGAGTCGCGGGTTGTCGACTCCCATGGATTTCTCATTAATGGTAATTGTTTGTTGGAGCAAGGCTTCTGCGTCATCCAGACGTTTCTGAGCTTGGTAGAGAAGCGCTAAATTATTCAAGTGTGGAACGAGATTGGTGCTGTCTGGTCCTGACACGTTTTCAATGATGTTCAGTGCGCGCTTGAGATAAGGCTCAGCTTGTTCATAATCTTGTTGGCGAGCGTGAAGGCCGGCAAGGTTTTTGAGGTCATTGACTAAGTCTTTGTGATCGTTCCCCAGGATCTCCTCTCTCATCTCAATGGCTTGTTGGAATAATGGTTGGGCTTTGTCGTATTGTTCTTGTGCGTAATGGACGGCTCCTAAGTTACTCAACGTTGCCGCTAGATCGAGTTGTTGAGATTTTCCGCCTTGTTTGTAGATTTCGACGATTTTCGTGAGGTAGTGTTCGGCTTTCGCATATTCACCTTGGGCGTCGTGGAGAATGGCGAGTTTGGTTAAGCTCTTGGCGAGACGAGGATCTTGCCTGTCTTCTTTCTGAGCTTCCTCTAATGCCGCCGTGTATTCTTTTTCTGCTTCTGGGTATTTACCCTGCTGGAGCAGTTGGTCTCCGCTTTCGGTATATTCATCCCAAACCGTGGTTTCTTCCGAGCATCCCTGAACAATTGTGAGAGCAAGGCATAGGCTGATTAGCCAATGTCTGAATCTGTGGGTTGGTCTGGTTGTTGGTCGTGATTGAGTCATGGGGTGTCGGATTCCTATTCGTTGACGATTCTTCGAAATGATCTACCGCTCGATTGTACTCCACTGATTTGATGATTGTCAGTTCGAAGAGAGAAAAAGCTTCTGAGTGGTTAGGTGTCAGGAAAGAGATCGAGTTGCTGAGGGCCCGGCCGCCGAAATGTTTGCGGAATAGGGTGAGCAACTTTCGAGTGATACCCTAATTTTTTACAACTTAATTGAAACAGTTGTTCAATGATTTGCCAGGTTGTGCCATGTCCGTTTTGACGTGCGAAGAATTTTTCTTCTGAAAGTGAGCCATTCCGCAATTCTCGTAAGCGATGTATAATTTTTTGTATTTGATCTGGAAATTGTTGTGTCATTCGTTCGAGAAAGACGGGTTCCACGTTTCCGTTGAGTCGAAGCAGGCTGTAGGTTGCGGCTGTCGCCCCGGCCTCATGTGCCTTTTTGAGGATCGCGGGAATATCTTGTTCATTTAGGCCGGGAATGATAGGGGCAAGGGAGACGGCAGTTGGGATGCCCATGTTGGACAGCTGTTCCATGGCTTCAAACCGGCGTGAAATTGACGGGGCTTGGGGCTCAACTTTTCGAGCGGTCTCATTCTTGGCAAACGGGATACTGAAGTACACGCGAATCCAGGCTTCTTGATGCAGTTCCTGAAGAATATCTCGATCTTGAGTAATGAGGGGGGATTTCGTAATAATTCCGACTGGATTTTTGTACTCACGACAAACTTCGAGGCAGGCTCTGGTGAGTCGGTAGGTGGATTCAAGCGGTTGATAACAATCAGTATTGCCTGAGAAGACAATCAATTCTCCTTTCCATGATCGTGTATTAAATGCTGCTCGGAGTTGCTCTGGAGCGTTTGTTTTGACGACGAGTTTGGCGTCAAAATCAGTGCCTGCTCCAAACCCCCAATATTCGTGACTTGGCCGGGCATAGCAATAGGCGCATGCGTGGAAGCATCCTCTGTAGGGATTCAGGCTCCAGCGAAACGGTAGGTCAGGGCTTTCGTTGCGACTGAGTATATTTTTCGCGTGTTCATGAAAAACGGAGACTGTTGTCTGACTTGTCGGGTCGAGAAGTTCCCGTTGTTCAGTCAGGAAACGATTGACTGGATTGGAAATATTTTTCATGGATGAACGGTTGATTATTTCTTCAGGACAATTGGAGGTATAAGCCTTTGCCTGATGCGTGTTCTGATGGCGTGATGTGTGAGTTGGTTGCTTTTGGAGAGCATGCTGTACTCTGCACTTTCGAAGAATTATCTATCGTCGAGACTTTTCTTCTGATCGCAGTTTGATAATTTTTTCTTGTGTCGAGAAAAACACACGATGTTGCTCAAAAGCAATTTACACAAAGCGGTGCATCTTTTGTCGGCAGGGCGATCTGTCGGTCATTCGATCAGCAAGTCATTGTGAAGATCCGAGGGGCCATTCTCTTTTCAGGATCATGTATGGTCATGATTCTGGAGCTTCCATGATACGTGTTATTTAAGGCGTTTCCTTGTTTGGTTACATGAATTCTTGTAGACTTCTTTGAGGGTGCTACTTGTGTATACAGGCCTTTCTCGTTGCCCCCGTAGCTCAGGTGGATAGAGCAGCGGTTTCCTAAA
>BQIY01000534.1 GCA_021604265.1 Nitrospirales bacterium | reverse complement strand
ATACTCGGAGGGTGTGTTCTTGGACTCATCGGCGCGCTCATTGCCTATCCAGTGATGTTATGTGTTATTCACCGTTATCGCGCAGCAAAGTCTCTCTAGGGCGATTCACAACATGATGCTCACGACTCTCCAGCCTCAAAGACGCCCGAATGATCATTCACATATTGCCTTGACCAGCCATTTCCGTCTCGACGGCACAGCCGTTCAGGTCTCGCAGGTTGGCATATGAGTCAGGACCGGCGGCTTCCGCATGACGGGACATCTCTCATCGCTGACCCGATTTATGGCTATATTACATTCACCGTACCGCTCTCAGATCATTCATCAGAGGAATACACAGAACAAGATTTGATCGATTCTCCCTGGCTGCAACGATTACGATATATCTATCAACTTCAAAGCGCGCATTGGGTGTACCCGGCAGCCGAACACACTCGGTTTCAACATTCCCTCGGTGCCATGCATCTCGCTGGCCGCTTCGCGACTCATCTCTACCCCACGCTCTCCCATATGGTTCGCGATGTCCCGTCTCAACCCTATATCGAAGAATTGCTTCGCGTCGCTGCACTGCTCCATGATGTGGGCCATGGCCCTTTTTGCCATTTCTTTGACCATCATTTCCTGAACCGGTTCCATCTGACTCATGAACAAATTGGCCAAACCATTATTCGAACCAAATTGGCGCCCATCATTAAACAGATTACGCGCAGTCCATCCGGCCCCTTCATGCCAGAGGAACAACTCAACCCCGATCATGTCGCCTTTCTCATTTTGAAAGATCCTCATAAGTCGACTCAGGGCTACCCTCGCTGGCTGACTGCGTTACAGCCCATCTTGGGCGGCGTCTACACGGCAGATAATTGTGACTATATCCTTCGTGATTCCTATATGTGCGGAGTCGCGATTGGACCAGTCGACATTGAACGACTAATACACTATACATTTTTCACGAATAAAGGTTTAACCATTCATAAATCAGGACTCCCTGCGTTACAAATGTTTTTAAATGCCCGGCTCTACTTGTATTCCAACGTGTACTATCATCGCACCACGAGAGCGATTGACATTCATTTACAAGAAATCTTCTCTCAGACCATGCGGTATGTCTATCCGCACAATCCACTCGATCAGCTTGAGACCTACCTTGACCTCACCGATTGGCATATCATTGAATCCGTTCGAAAATGGGAAAAGGACAGCCATCGAGGCAAGAAACGACTCGGACGCGAATGGGCAAGAATCTTAACTCGAAACGTCAAATGGAAAATGGCCTACACCACGCTTATTTCAATTCCAAACGACTCAAGAACACGTAACCGTATTCAGGCTCAACGTCTTGAGGATCAGATTCGGAAAGCCCTTCCTCGTCGCCTGCGGATGATGAAATTCTGGATCGATATGGCGCATCAAGATCCACGTCCAATCAATCTTTTGAATATGGGGGGATTTCAAATTTTTGTGTACGAACCATCAACACATCACGTTGCCAAAGAAAGTCTCCAGACGTTTTTAGAATATCTACCGGCAAGAATGGTGCAATTTCGTATCTACACCCACAATCATGAAGCCGACGCAGAACTTGCTCAAGCCGCCCAACAGGTATTAGGAGAAAAAAGATAATCTGTCTGAAACAGAAATATGCAACGGATTGGTCAAACGATATACCGGAACTATTTGAGAGCCACTGTGGTCCTCATGCATTTATTCTTCCATTTTTGCTGAAACGGCTCCGAACCCAACGTGTTGAAGGTCTTTGATGATAAGCAATTGCACACGAAACGCAAACGCCTCGTTCACCTCATCGTATTCGCGGGCTGTATTTTGACAATCAGATAAACAAGACCCTAGTAATTGAGAAACAAGATGTCGCAGATCAGCCTGCAATAATGCCTCATGTGGCATACGATAGAATTGAACGTCTTCAACCAGTCCATGGTGTCCCGAAACTCGCAATTGAATGGCGCGACGATTACCTGGCAAATAGCCTCTGACAGGAAGGGACTCCGTAACCGGAGGGCTCCAATTTTCCAATAACCAATCCTTAAGTCTCTGCTGTAATGTCACTCGCCGACTTTCGAATACAGCATCGGTCAACTCTTTTTCGTTCCCGGATTCAAACGATTCGACAGAAACCATTCGACGTTCATTAGGGACAGGCACGACTACCGCATCAAAATGATCCATCACCTGATGTTGACTCAAAATAAACTTTGAAAATTCTGCATTCCCCTCGATTGTCGGTTCCGGCGAAAGTCTCATCTGTATGGCCCCGGATTCTTCAACTTCAATGGTCTGATCCACCCGCCAAGTCCATGGTGACGAAACCGCCAGCACCTCACCAGATTGAGCGATTGCCCGCACAAATAAACGGCGCGGAGAACGGAATCGTTCGGCAAATAAACGTGACGTACTTTCCTCTGCCCTCCAAACAAGCATTCCTCGTACTGACTCTTGACTCGTTTCTGTGACACGAGTGAATTCCAAAGCTCGATGAATATTCTGTAGTTTATCAGGCAGGAAAAATGATGATACAGGGACCAACAAGCTTTCATCTCTAACATCTTGATGTCGTTCTGGGGAAGCATCGACTCGTTCGCCTGGAACGCCCAATTCAATGACCAACCCGCGACGCCACACTTCATGCGCAAACAACCACGCCTCGTCACGAACCCGTTGTGCACGGTCAAGACTCAGTTGAACGTCC
>BQIY01000533.1 GCA_021604265.1 Nitrospirales bacterium | reverse complement strand
GATTTTGCGGAGACATTTGCCAAATACCTTGCGATCGTGAGTGTGCTCGATACCGCGAGACATACGGGAATCGGAGAGGGAATCGATCCGACGAAAGCCGACATCGGAGACATGATTCGATTCTACCAACGGCTTGGGCTGGGACTGAACGAAATGAATCGAGCCATGGGCTTAATTGATCTGATGCCGGAGGTGCTGGTTCCTCCCGTTATCGCAAAGCTCCAGTATATTCATCAGATTATTCTTGAGGCGCGTTCGGGAATGTCCATTCCGCCAGCCACTCGTTCCTCAACATAGCTCCGGCTGGCTCCGTACTATTGAGGGGACACAAGAGCGCAAGCGGGATCAATCCGCGCAGAACTGATGGGTTGTGCTCTGACACACGGGACCCGATAACAAGAGGTCCCACCTGAGAATGCAGAAAGGAAGAGTTCACACGACGCTGGAATGAACTTCAAAAGCGGTTCTGCCACCAACGAGCTGAAGGTTGGAGGGCTATGGAGTGTGGGCAACCATCTGACGAATGCTGCCAACGAGTTCACTGGCAATTCCATTTTTGGTGAGAAACATGCCCGCGCCTGCCTTCAGGAGTAATTCCTGGACATGCTTATCTTCCTGGACAGACAGCCCGATAATGGCCATCAAAGGAAATTCCTGAATAATTCTGCGGGTCGCCTCAATGCCATTCATCTTTGGCATATTCACATCCATGACAATGAGATCGGGATGAAGGGTGCGTGCATACTCAATGGCTTCCAGTCCGTCTTGTGCTTCCCCCACGACTTGAAAATCTGCTTGAACCTCTAATATCCCGCGAATGCCTTGTCTGACAAGAGCATGATCATCAACAAGAAGAATACGAGTCCCTTTTTTCTGCGGGGTGTTTGAGGGGAAAGATGCCAACGATGTCACAGACTTTGCCTTGGTATCGAGAGAAGCCTCTGATGTAATGGGAGAATGAAACGGAACCACGAGCGTAATGCAAGTTCCCTGTCCAACTTCCGCTTTGATATCAATACTCCCGCCCAAAGCCTCTACCCGTTCACGAATGCTGAACAGTCCAAATTTTCCCGGGCTGGAATAATCATGCGAGGCATCGGACAGGGGAAACCCCTTCCCTGTATCCTCCACCTTCACTTGGAATTCGTGGGATGCGGTCTTTTTGAGAGAAACCGTGGCCTGTGTGGTGTCGGCATGTTTTTTGATATTAAAAAGGAGTTCCCTGACAGCCTGAAACACAAATATCGCGTGATCTTCCGGAAGTTGAATGTTTTTGTCTTCTTCCTGTATGTCCACCTGAAGACCATGCCGCTCAAATTGCCCCCCAAGCCAGACCAGGGCAGGCACAATTCCCAGTTCATAAAGAATACTGGGACTCAACTCCGCAATCAGGGTCCTCGTATAAGTGAGTGAATCCGACAGGATGGTATCGATTTCCTCGATATCCGTTTTCAATTCCGGACTCCAGGCTTCCCGGTTCTGTTGGGCAAGTTTCATCCGGCAGACGACCAGCAATTGGGCAAGGTAATCGTGCAGTTCACTGGCCAGGCGTCGTCGTTCGCGTTGTTCGGTCACGACTAATTCTGATGTCATCTCCCGAAGATGTTTTTGATAACTCAACAAATCCTGTGTGCGAGCCTGAATGCGTTGTTCAAGAGAATTATTAAAGACCTGTAAATCCCGTTCGGCCATTTTCCTTTCCGTAATATCCACGATCGTGAAAATAGCTCCTACCGTGTTCACTTCGTCGTCCTGCAAAGGACTGCCGCTCAGGAGCACAGGAATGTTTCTGTTCGCGATCTGCAAATTGCCTTCAAGACCACGCAGTGTCCTTCCGCCAAGCACTTCTTGGACCACACTCCTCTCTTCATTCCATGGCTCACGACCGCCTGAGGGAACCGGGGTCTGGATGAACGTGAAATGAAAATGTTCATGAAACCGGGTATGGAGGATAGGTTGCTGGATCAGTCTATCGATCGCGCGGCTGTGGCGTATAATTCGACCGGACCGATCACACACAACCACCGCTTCTCCTGTTTGCTCCAAGATCATTCTGGAGAATTTTTCTTCCGCCAACGCCCGGTCATATTTCTTCTGCTCCGTCAGGTCGGTCAGAATCGCACAATGCAAGTGCTGGTTATCGATGTGAATGGACGTCATGCCGATGAAAACGGCAAGATCATAATGGTCTTGGGAGACCAAATGAATCGTTCCTGTTCTTCCGGAAACCGGTGAATGAGAACCAGCCAGAGTTAGGAAAAATTCTCGATCGTCTTCAGCAATAAATGATTCGATAGGAAAACCAAATAGTTCCTGGTGGGAGTGATTGACCATGCTGGCGAAGGTGGTATTCGCATAAAATATAATACCGCTCTCATCAAAAATCACCGCGCCCTGCATCATTTGATCGATGATGAGTCGATAGGGATAATCCGCACTCTTGAGCGTAAAGACTTGATCTCCCTCACCTGTTTCCACGATGAGGGCATCGACGGCTCCTTCCCGAATGGCCTGAAGCGTGTCTTCCGCTTCTTTCAACCGTAGCTGTAATATTTCCTCACGGCTTGAAAGACGAGACTTTGCGAGGGACGGTTTATGCTTTGGGGCCATGGCTATTTCCCAAACTTTATCCAGAAGAAGGCAATGGAAGAGGAGGGGTCAATCCCAAGGCATGCAGGACACGGTCTTTTTTCGAAAGATCTCCGAT
>BQIY01000532.1 GCA_021604265.1 Nitrospirales bacterium | reverse complement strand
TTGGAGCTGGACCGGTTTTGCGTGATGGCGATTGCCGGTGTTCCTGCCACGGCCTTTGAGATGGCGCGCATATTAGTGCATTCGTTTAAATATTATCGTCGGAGCCAGCTTCAGGACTTAAGCTTTGAAGGAAAACTTCGCGCCTTGACAAAGTTACTGAAAGAAAATGCTCCGGCGGCTTTAGCCGGAACTGGGACCGTTGCCCCAGTCTTTGCAGGGTTTGATCAAGAGCGACGAGAAGGAAAAATCTTCTTTTACGATATTCTTGGCGCTGAGTTTGAAGGTGCAGATTATGCTGTTTCCGGATCCGGGTCGCCGACCATTCGAGGAATTCTTCATTACTTACATCGATGGGGCGATACGCCGCTTTATCAATTGCCTGAAGAACAAGCCATTGTGCTCATTATGCGTTTGTTGAGTAGCGCGGCAGAGTTTGATGCGGCGACCGGTGGAATAAATTATGAAGCGAATCTTTTCCCAATTATCAAACGTATTTCTTCACAAGGTGTGGAACAGATTGCTGCTGAGCGTTTGAAAGAATTGTGTGAGTCACAGGTGATGCGTTATGTATGAAGAACCCTATCGATGGATTGAAGCAGTTGGAAATCGGCGACAATATTTAGACGACCAATTCAAGCAAGGTAGTCCGATTGTGGCCCTTTCCTATGATACCGGCATTCTGATCCTGACGGTTAGTCGAGGGACGCCAAAGGTGTATGAAATTTATGACCGTATTGCATTGGGAGGCATGGGGCATCCCGCTGATCTGGAAAAATTGAGGTTTCAGTTACTGGACATGGCTCATCTTGAAGGGTTCAATCGATCACCCTCTGATGTCACCGGGGCCCGGCTCTTGAAAAATGGTTTGGCACCAACGGTGAAGCAAGCTTTTGAGGAAATCTTCAAGGCTCCGTTTATTACGAAAATTCTTTTGGCGGAATTAGGCGAAACTCTGGAACGGAATCAGTTTCTCACGATCGACTATGATGGGACGTTTGAAGAGACGAAAACTTGTGCCGTCGTCGCGGGGACTCTTTCCATTCAAGCGCAATTATCGGAGGAAATTTCCAGTCGAATCGAAACGACGGAGCTTTCTCTCGAGGAGGCGATTGATCTTGCGGCAAGAGTCTGGGCGAAAGGGTCCTTATTACACACCGCCATCTTGTCGGATGTAACCAGCAATGGAAAAACGACGGAGGCTCAAGAGGGAGACTCACGAAAAACAGATTTCGATGCCGAAGAAGTCGTGGCCCATTTACGTCAAACGCTAGTCCATTCTACGCTTGAATGTCGTCTTCTTGACCGCACGATTTCCGGATCCTCAAAGTACCGTGTTCTTTCTAATGATGAGGTCTCGACTCTCCTCCCCACTCCGATGCCGTCTGCTCAATAACGCATCGTCTTTGCAAGAAAGTTGTTTCCATGTTGTATCGAATTTTTGGTATTGAAACCGAGTATGGTCTTCTGATTAATGAAGAACAGCCGGATCGTCCTCCTTCATGGATTGCCTATCAAATTATTGATCATCTGTTTCGAACGAAACGATTCGGCGTGCTGGATCGCCATCACCGCGGGTACGATGAACCTCCAGGCAATGGTGGGTTTCTTCTGAATGGAGGGCGAATGTATGTCGATATGGGGCATCTGGAGTTTGCGTCTCCGGAGTGTCATTCCTTGCGAGATCTCGTGGCGGCAGACCGTGCCGGTGATTGGTTGCTTCAGGACGCAATTGAAGAGTTAGGATTAGCTGAACATGTGTCATTAATTAAAAATAATATTGACCACGAAACCGATGCGACGTTTGGCTGTCATGAAAATTATTTAGTCTCTCGAAACTTTCCCTTCAGCTATAACGGATTAGGAAAGCTTATTCCCTTTCTGGTCACTCGACAGATTTTTACTGGGGCTGGCCGAATTGGATCTACTGAAAATGTTGATGGATGGATTCCGATTGAACAGTTGTCTCGTGACGAGCGTTTCACTCAAGATTCCTCAGGTCGCCTAGCTGTACCCTATCAAATTTCTCAACGGGCCGATTATATTGTCAATGATTTTTTCGAATGGGTCCAACATAATCGAGCTATTATCAATACGCGTGACGAGCCGCTGGCCGATCCCACTCAATTCCGCCGTATTCATTTACTGGTTGGAGATTCCAATCTTTCTGAGATCGCCACGGCCTTGAAAATGGGAACGACGGGGCTGGTCCTGCAACTGATTGAGGATGGTCATGCGCCAACCGGGTTGGACTTTTCTGATCCCGTTGAAGCGCTTCGGGAGGTTTCTCGTGATCAAGAGCGAACGTGGATGCTCACGTTAGCAACAGGAGAAAGGCTTTCAGCGATCGATATTCAAGAACGTTTTTGGGAATGTGCATATACGCAGTATCATGGTCAGGATGAAGAGACTGATTGGATCTTGCAGGAATGGGAATCTGTCTTGAGAGATTTGCGAGGTGATTATACGACATTAGTCGGACGAGTTGATTGGGCATCTAAGCTCTGGTTGTTGGAAACATTTCGACAACAAGAACAGTTACCCTGGGAAGATCCGTGGTTGAAAAGCCTTGACTTGGAATATCATAACGTTGCTCCGCAAAAGGGGCTATATTTTGGACTCATGGAAGAAGGGAAAGCCCAAGCGGTGACGACTCGCGATGCTATCAATTTGGCGAAATATTCACCCCCTCGCAACACTCGTGCGTTTGG
>BQIY01000531.1 GCA_021604265.1 Nitrospirales bacterium | reverse complement strand
CATGAACGATGGAGAACGCTTCTTCCTTGGATCCGACTTGAATGGTTTCGTGAGTTGGCATTTGATCTTTCACTTGATCCGTCTTTGCTCGACAAGTTACTGGAGCAGACGAGGTCGACTGAGGTTTCAGGCCGTCTTCGTGATTGGTTCAGTGCTCAACGTGACCGAGCGGAGAGGTTATTGTCATCGCATACTCTGCCCAAGCCGCGAAAAATCGAACAAGCGCTTGCTGTCGCTGAACAGGTCTTGACGGTTCTTCTTGAGCAGGGGCTGGATGGGGTGAAGACCTTCGTTGATATGGACAAAGGCCTGTTGGTTTCCAATTTCGGGAAAATGCCACGCGGATGGACGGAGGAAGATTTTTCCGACGCCCGTGCCTTGATTCGTCTCGCGCACTCGATCGTTGCCGTGGAGCACCCGCTCATTCATGACCTTCTTGAGATTTTGGCCCCGTTCGTGTCGCATGTTCAACGGAAATTTATCAATGATGGATGGATGACATTTCAAGAACTCCTGATTCGTGCCCGAGGGTTACTTCGTGATTATCCTGCCGTACGTGAACGTCTCAAGCACGAATATCACGCGATCTTAGTGGATGAATTTCAGGATACGGATCCGGTTCAATATGAAATCGTGTTGTATCTGTGTGAAATCCCGGATGCCTGTGTCTCGGATTGGCGATCCGTTCAGTTGACTCCGGGGAAACTCTTTATTGTTGGCGATCCCAAGCAGTCTATTTATACCTTTCGCGGTGCTGATCTTGAGGCGTTTGATCATGTGCTTGAGAAAGTCTTGAGTGACGGTGGCGTGGTCTATGAATTAACCACCAATTTTCGTAGTCATGCTCACATCCTCACTGTGGTGAATGATGTGTTTGACCGGTTATTCCAAGCACGGGAGCATATACAGCCAGGGAATATTCCGCTAACGGTCTTTCCTAATCGTCATGAGATGCTTGAAGCATCAGGTGTGGAAGTCCGTCTTGTTCAGATAGAGGATGAGCCAGAAGATGTTGATGCGTCTACTGTGACTCGCTTGGAAGCGGAGCAACTGGCTCGTTGGATGAAAGAGGAGTTACTGACAGGTGACGTGGTGACGGAAAACACCGGGCAGTCCGCGCCTGTACGTCCCGGGCATATTGGGGTGTTATTTCGAAAACTGACCCAGGCCCATGTCTATCTTGAAGCCTTGCAGCGACATGGCATTCCCTATATCACGGATGGTGAAAAACATTTTTATCGAAGGCCGGAGGTCATTGATTTGATTAACGTGCTTCGTGTCCTTGATCAACCGGACGATGCCATTGGAATGCTCGGAGTTCTTCGCTCTCCCATTGGAGGGTTGAATGATCGAGAGATCTATGAACTGCGACAATTGAATGTGTTTGATTATCGTGATGCCGCACAACTTGACCGGTGGGAAGGGGCTCAAACACAGACGATCAAGCAGCTGTATGGCACGCTTGCTGACTTGCATAAACAGGCATTTCTGTATCCGCTGGGGCAGGTCATCGACCTCATCTTTGCTCGCTTGCCGGTTCTTGAACTGGCGATGGCGTCCCGGCATGGAGAGCAGGCTGTGGCAAATCTGCAAAAAATTCGATCAATGGCCATGGACATGGAGGACCGATCTTTCCTGACGCTCTCGGGGTTTGTGAAGCGACTTGTGGCCAGATTACACGAACAGCCGAGTGAGGCGGAACGGCCGCTTGCCGAGGAATCCCTTGATGCGGTTCGAGTGTTAACCATTCATAAGGCGAAAGGACTGGAGTTTCCTATCGTCATTTTGCCTGGATTTCATCATGGTTCCCAGGTTGGCTCTGATGGCCAGTCAATCTCATGTGATTGGGCAACGGACGTGGTCGGAGTGTCGATTGGATCATATGCAACATTAGGGTACGTGCTGACGAAAGAGAAGACGCGTATCAAAGAGGAAGCCGAACAACGGCGTCTGTTGTATGTGGCCATGACTCGTGCGCGAGAACGTTTGGTGTTGTCTGGCGGATCTCTTAAACGGCAGGCACCTGGAACCTTTCTTCGTCTTCTTCAAGAGGCCACGACTGATGCCGTGGGGAGTCATGACTGTGATCGGTTGACTTTCGGTACGATGTCTATTCCTCAGACGTTCATCGCATCATCCGATGCGCAAGTGACCAAGGCCGGTTCGATGGTTGACGAATTCACACAGCCAACGACTCTAGAGCCTTGGGTTCAACGTTGGACGGCACGAGACCATGTGTGGAATGAACATATCTTGAGTCCAACCTATCTGACGCCAACGTCTCGCAAGAATCTTGGGGCACACATAGAGAAATCTGGAAGTCTAAAAGACCGGCGTCGTGGACGAGGGGCGTTAGTCGGCAGCCTGACTCATCGTGTCCTCCAACAATGGGATTTTGCTCATCACCATCATCGCCTCAAACAGGACGTGATCGACGTGTGTACGCATGGCATTCTTGAAGATTGGGCGAGTGAGCGAGATGCTATTCAAGATGAAGTGTATGAAATGTTACGGACGTTTTTTTCTTCTCACGTTTATCAGGGGCTTCAGCGTGTCACTATCGTTGGTCGTGAGGTTCCATTTACCATGCCCTGGGATTGCGTGACGAACTCTGAAATGGCTATAAGGGACACGACAGGTGTGATGGAAGGGGTCATTGATCTCGTGTATGAACTCGACCAGCACATTGGAATTGTTGATTATAAAACAG
>BQIY01000530.1 GCA_021604265.1 Nitrospirales bacterium | reverse complement strand
GCTCAACCGATTGAGGAATTTCACTAGTTGATCATCAACCGGTTCTTCTCGAGCCAGCGTGACACACAAGCGCTCCGCACGTCGGCATGTCGTCCGAGCCTGATGAAGAAAACCCGACACTTTCCCCCCGCCCGGCAAAATAAATTCCTTCAACGGCTCGAGATCTTTTTGCCACTCATCGATCAGATTTTCCAAATATTGAACATGCTCTGCGGTCACAGTCGGCATATTCTCAAACGTTTCTCCCGGAGCCGTGGCCAAGATCCCTCCCAAATCAAACAGCTTATTTTGAATCCAGCGAAGCGACTGCTCTAATCGAGCAACCGCGTCTCCAGCCTGCCCTTCATGACCATTAAAGACGCGTGCTAATCCGATCACAGAGTTCAATTCATCAACAGTCCCATACGCTTCAACCCGTAACGAGTCTTTCCAAACTTCCTGGCCTCCAGCCAAACGAGTTTTCCCGGCATCGCCTGTTCGCGTATAGACTTTAGAAATTCGCATGAATGTCACCTCAAGCTATTCACAAAAAGATGAAATGATCGGACCACAATCGTGTGCAGACAACCAACATTTGACTAAATAAGATCATTTTGATTATTGAACTACTTTCGCGGTTGAAGAGCGTGTAATATCACCAATCATTTTTGGGCAATGACAGGAGTCCGGCATGAACCGTAACTATCTGGCCTTTGATATTGAGACCGCCAAAATTCTTCCAGATGACTTCGGCGAGTTGCTGGCACATCGCCCACTCGGAATCTGCTGTGCGGCCACATGGGCCAGCCAGGAAGAGTCGGCACAACTGTTCTATTCGCGAAATGCCGATGGCAAACCAGCCGCACAAATGAGCCAACAGGACTTATCGGCATTCGTCGACTTCCTTCTCACTCAAGCAAACAATGGATACAGCATTCTCACACTCAACGGCCTGGGGTTTGACTTCGATATTCTTGCCGAAGAATCCAACCGTTGGGATGACTGTCGACACTTGGCACGAACTCACGTTGACATCTTGTTTCATATTTTTTGCGAAAAAGGCTTTGGCGTCGGACTCAACGCGGCCGCCAAAGCCATTGGACTCAGTAAACCCGAGAACGTGGATGGGTCAGTCGCACCTCAGTTGTGGAAGGACGGCGAGTATCAACAGGTCCTCGATTATGTGGCTCAAGACTGTCGATTGACATTAGACATTGCCGAAACAAGTGAAAAGAACAAAGCGTTTCAATGGATCACCCGAAAAGGAACTACTGCCTACGTGAACATTCCTTCAGGCTGGCAATCGGTAGAAGAAGCCATGACGCAACCTCTACCCGATACCTCATGGATGGATAAACCATGGCCTCGATCCAAGTTTACCGATTGGCTTCATTCATCATCGTGAATGAATGGAATCGCCAAGACGGCTTAACGCTTTGTTGCTCCCTTCACACTCCCATTTCCATTCTTTCGTCCCCACGTCTCATAATGCACTAACTGCTCAAGAGGAACTCGTTTTCTCCAACCAGCCTTCTCTAAGTCTGGATTTAAAGAAAATTCTTTGACATAGCCCATACACAAATAGGCCACCACTTTCACAGGCCGTGGAATGCCGACAAGATTTTTTAGCGCATCATAATCGAGGATACTTACCCAACCGATACCAATACCTTCGGCACGAGCTGCCAGCCAAAGATTTTGAATCGCACAACACGTACTGTAGAGATCCGTTTCGCGAATCGTTGACCGGCCAAGCACATGCGGTCCGCCACGTTGCCGGGTACAGGTGACACAAAGATTAATTGGGGCCTCCTCAATACCTTCCAGCTTCAGGCTGCGATACAATTTTGCCTTAGACCCGCGATACCGCTGAGACGCTTCATCATTGGCCTTGGTGAACAAATGTTTCACCGACTGCTTCGTCTTCTTGTCCTGAATGACGACAAAGTCCCATGGCTGCATAAATCCGACAGAACCCGCATGATGAGAGGCTTTTAAAATTCTGTGTAATACCGTTTTGGGTATGGGTTTTGAGAGAAAATCTCGCCGCACATCACGCCGTTCAAAAATAGCACGATACACCGCATCACGCTCCATACTGGAGAACGCATTTTTACTCACCTTGGAAGTCGATACGTTCATATTTTTGCACACACATAAAACTAAAGTAACACATGAATATTTAAAATCACCCCGCACTCACCTCTTTGCTCATAGCGATCAAACACCGTGGACAGAGACAATTATCATAGCGTGATTCAAGCCATTGGAGTTGCTCCTGAGTCAACGAAACATCCTGACACCAACAACCATGTCCCGAAGTACACCCGAACGTTTCTCCGCAACGACTACATGGTTTTTGTCTTTGACTGTCCATCGTCTATCAATCACTCAAATCAGCTTAGAACTCCACGCCTTTTTGAGCTTTAATACCTTGACGAAATGGATGCTTCAGCATTTTCATTTCTGTCACTAAATCTGCCGCTTCCATTAACTCTTCCTTAGCCCCGCGGCCTGTGATAACCACGTGCATCATCGGAGGACGTTCGTTGAGTCCATTCAACACCTGCTGAAGGGTGACATACTCATGATGAATCGCAATATTTAACTCATCAAGGATGACCATACCATACTGCTCGTCTCGTAAAATGGTCAGTACCGTTCTCCAGGCTTCTTGGGCAAATCGCTTATCCCGCTCTCGATCCTGCGTTTCCCACGTATAGCCTTCTCCC
>BQIY01000529.1 GCA_021604265.1 Nitrospirales bacterium | reverse complement strand
GACTCCAGGCCCGTTGGTTCGGTTCGGGGTACGCCGCGCTGCTTGAGGCGGAGATCGGAGATGGCTTTCATTTCGTCACGGCGGGCACGGTTAATACCGCCGAGCGGTTTGTGGACTGTTAATCCGTGCCAGGGATTAAACGAGAGGTCTTCGCAGAATAATTTCTGGGCACCTGAGGTGAAGGTTTGCTGAGGAATCTGAATGGTGGCCACTTTGACAAACGGCGATTCGGCTTCGTCCCAGATCGCTAAGGTATCTTCTATAGGCATTGTCTCTGGATCTTTTTGGACTTGAATCAAAAACTCCAAACACCAATCCCCTTGTGCCAAATCCTTGGCCATCGCTTCTTCAAGATAGTCCTCGGATGGATTCTCCGGAAGCGGGCTTTGTCTTTCGATGCAGGATTTTACCTTATACTTGACGGCCACGGCGCTGCCATCAGGCTTTGGAGCCCCAAGTTGAAACGGCGCCACACTAAACCAGGTAATTTCTAAGGGATTCGCGAATTGTTGCCTGCCTTTGAGTGTATTCTTTAAGGCTCGGGGCCGTTGTGCAAAATATCCGGCTGTCGCAAATGTTCCACCATTAAATTCCCCATCAAAGAACTCAAGGAAATCTTTCGGCGTTCCGGCAAAGAATCCAGGAAAGGCGATGAAGAGAAAGTCTTGAGTATGTTCTTCGTCGCCAGGAATGGGAAGTCGTTCGCCTTCAACACCAATTAATTTAATGGCCAACCCGCGAAAATCTCTGTCTTTGTCTGGTGTCACCTCAGGAGCCGAGTTAGAAAACCGCATCCACGCGGGGTGCGTCTGGCCTTTCTGAAACACCCCGATTTGATACTCTTCTGGAATGTTGGGGTCGACGAAAAACTGCGCCTTCACACAACCATTGGACTTGGGGTGCGTGTCGCGCAAAAACTCAATTCCTTCATATTGTTTGGCTAACTGGGTAGACAGCAACGTCTTAATATTTTCAATTGTTTGTTTCTCACCATCAGGAACATTTTCTTCTCCTAATTTGAGAGTAGGACTATGGGAACACCCGGCTACAATCAGACACACGATGAGGCTGATAAAGAGTCTTCGTGAAATGTTATGAGAAAGAGTAACCATCGTCGCTCTGTATCCTTTCACAGGTCGTCTTTCCGGCATTCTCGGAAACGACGCAACGTACCGCCACAACCGTATGATTTTATGAAAGCCTCACCCCTACACATCATGTTCTTTTTTAATCGGCATCAGCAAGAATCACGTCACTAGCTTTTTCACTGATCATATACACCGAGGTCACGATAAAGAATCCAGGGATTTTGGGAAACACCGAGGCATCGACCACCCGCAAATTCTTGGTCCCATGCACGCGAAAGTTTCTGTCAACCACAGCCAGCGGATCGTCCTTTGGTCCAATCTTACAGGTACATGAAGCATGGTGGCCCCATGCATTGTCTTTCACAAACTGACGGAGCT
The DNA here is from genome assembly GCA_021604265.1 of Nitrospirales bacterium. The sequence continues at coordinate 1,258 of BQIY01000529.1, read as the reverse complement.
TTTCATCCGTATCATATTCCACCCCCGGGACTAACTCTTTGTCGACAACACTATCCGCGCGCCTCATGATCCGTCGCGCCGTTTGAATACCGTCAACCACGGAATCTAAATCTTCCTGCCAGCCAGCCGTGCCTTCGTCGAAATAGCGAAAGTTAATATCCGGCGTATCTCTCGGATCATTTGAACGGAGCGTAACCGTACCGCCACGATTCTGCGTATGGGCTTTTAAGATCGCCCAGGTAAAGAAGTTCTTTTGCCGGGCAGCATCAATAGAATACCCAGGATAGTACCCTTTGAAAAAGCCGACTAATCCAAAAATAAACAGATCCGGATCTGGCCGGCTGCGATCCGATCGCTTAATCAGCGATAAAACCGCGCCATTGGACGTATAAATCCCTTTCCCCGCTTCCCAATTTTGAAAAATTGGATCGGGGGTTCCACCAGGTTCTGGAGGAGCAAAGGTCGCCCCCTCAAGAATTGAAAAATCATTTTTCATTTCACTGACCACACCGACTTCATAGCGGTCTTGTAAATTTTGCCCGACTCCGGGCAAATCAACCTGAACACTGATTCCTTGTTTTTCTAACTCCGCCTTAGGACCGACGCCAGACAACATCAACATTTGCGGGGTATTAAAGGCGCCGCCGGATAGAATAATTTCCCGGCTAAATCGTACAGTCTGACGTTCTCCGGCATTTGCCAGCGGATTGACCTTGGGGTCGGCTCGATACAGATGTTGGCCTTCAAGATATTCCACTCCTACGGCGTTCTTGCTTCCATCGGCATCATCTTCAAACAGCACCCGGGTCACCAACGCTCCGGTTTTCACCGTCAAATTGTTTGGACAGGCTTGCTGCACTCGCCGGATGTACTCTCTGGTCCCCACCCGTTTTCCTTCGTTCGTCGAGAGGGGAGTAAACACCAGGCCTTCCGGACTTTTGCCTTTTCCCCGCCAGCGCCAATCGTTAGGATCTAAATGCCCCTTAATCTTCAACTTCACACGGCTGATCAATCCATCAACTTTAAAAATCGACTCGCGAAGCGTGGCCTTAATGAGTTTCTTGAGCGGTTTATCGCCAACCACTAATTTTGGATCGGCAATGTTGGTCGTCAGCCATCCGCGAAAGCCATGACGCGTCGGGTTGCTCTCTAAAGGCCCCGGCGCCTTCACATACTGACAGCGTTCGAGCCGTTCGAAGTACTGGCGCATGTTGTCATCCGACCATGAAGCATCACCCGTCAAGTCGGCAAGATCGTC
>BQIY01000528.1 GCA_021604265.1 Nitrospirales bacterium | reverse complement strand
ATTCGCCGCATGTTGTCCATTGTTGGGGAAGACCGCCTTTCACGAGTGCTGCACATTCTACTTGATGAACAGGAATTCCTTTCACCCTATGGCATTCGCTCGCTATCAAAATTCCATCAACACTCACCTTTTGTCCTTCATACTAACGGGAACACGTATCAAGTTGACTATGAACCAGCAGAGTCAACGGTGCCGGATTTTGGCGGAAACTCCAATTGGCGCGGCCCGATTTGGTTTCCAGTGAATTATCTGCTGATCGAGTCTCTACAAAAATTTCATCATTTTCTGGGAAACTCGTATACGATTGAATGCCCGACTGGATCAGGGCAATTCGTTCCACTTTGGGAAACCGCAGGTGAATTAGCGCATCGCCTCAAGAAAATTTTTCTCAGAGACGGCCATGACCGCAGACCTGTCTATGGTGGAACCTCTCAGTTCCAACATGATCCTCACTGGAGAGAATGGATTCAATTTTATGAATATTTCCATGGTGATAATGGAGCCGGCATTGGCGCGAGTCATCAAACAGGCTGGACCGCATTAGTGGCAAAACTCATGGAACAGTATCCCAACAGGGAATAATCGACCCATGAACAGCCAGGGTTATCGTGCCATCGTTGATGTAACTGATGCTTTTGATTGGATACTGACCTTCGATGTTAGAGGAATCCAAAGAACACGAGTCAACACCGAAATCCGATCATCGTTTTCAAGACAAGCTAAAACGGCTTCACCTGGACGGGCCGGACCATTACCAAAGGTACGGTTGTCCGTATATAATAATCTGGTGCTCCCGTCTGCCAAGCGAACCAGGTAATCATGCCCTTTCACATCAAGGACTTCTCCACGTAGCATTGAACCGTCACCCATTGTCCCTCTTATCTTGCAAAAATATTTACGCACTATACGTGACTCGTTCAGGGGATACGCATAATACGCGCCGCATGAATTCATGCCATTAAGATAGCCATAGCCTTAAAATATTGAGGATTTTCGAATATAACAATGGAGGAAGACCCAATCTCAAATGAGAGGTTGGACATATTGTCCAGACCGCGAAAAAAGTTTCACGACAGACCTTACTCGAACGTGTTGAATTATGAAATGGAAGTGAAGAAAAATTGAAGAGAGCGAATCTTAACATTCAACGAAATGTGGGAAACTATAGCAGGCCGTATTCTTTTAGCTTACGCTGAATCGTTTTACGATGCACACCCAAAATCTCAGCGGCTCGAGACTCATCACCTCCGAAAGCGTCAAGGACCCGAAGGATATGTTCCCGTTCAAGTTGTTCGAGAGTCTTCCATCCATTCTGAATAGTGGTTTTCGCGTATGATAAAGTAATCGCTTCAGGCAAGTCCTGAGGAAGGATTGTTGACTGTCCCGCCAAGACCGCGGCATGCTCAATCGTGTGCTCAAGCTCACGGATATTCCCTGGCCAATCATACTGCATCAACAGCGCCATAACCTGGGAACTGACGGCGGTCACTGGCATCGAACCATTCCGACCATGTTTGGCAAGAAAAAAGTCCACAAGTTCAGGAACATCCTGAAGGCGATCTCGAAGAGGAGGTAATGTCATCGCTATCACGTTCAATCGGTAGTACAAATCTTCGCGAAATGTTCCGGCTTCCACTAACTTCTTTAAATTCTTATTCGTCGCGGCCAAAATACGTACATCGACAGGAATGGACTCCACTCCCCCCACACGGCGAATTTCATGTTCTTGAATCACACGCAACAATTTACTTTGCAGAGCCGGAGAAATATCACCGATCTCATCTAAAAAGCAGGTCCCGTGCTGAGCCGACTCCAGCAATCCTTTCTTGCTGGAAATCGCACCAGTAAAGGCTCCTCGTTCATGTCCGAACAATTCACTTTCCAAGAGGGTTTCCGCTAATGTTCCACAATCGACCGCCACGAAAGGACCATCTTTGCGTAAGCTATTGGCATAGAGGGCACGGGCAATCAGCTCTTTGCCTGTTCCGCTTTCTCCTTGAATCAATACCGTCGAGTTTGTCGGGGCAACACGAGCGATCAGTTTGTACACTGCCACCAACGCCGGACTTTTACCCTGAATGTTATTCAAAGGATTGCACGGTAGAGTCTGCTCACGAACACTCGACGTTTCTGCAACCAGCCACTTGCGATCCAAAGCGCGACGAACGACTGTTCGGATTTCATCTAACACAAAGGGTTTACTCAAATAATCAAAGGCTCCAGCTTTAATGCCTTCAACAGCTGTATGCAATGATCCGTAAGCTGTTAAGAGGATCACTTGTATCTCCGGCTGTCGTTCGTGAATCGAGGTCAACAATTCAATGCCATTGATTCCCGGCATCTGAATATCACTGAGGACAACATCAGGAGGCTTAGCGGTCATGAGATCCAATGCCGTTTGACCGTCATGGGTCATGCATACATCATATCCCTCTTTTTCCATAATTTCATGGAGTAAGGCGCAGGTTTCTACGTCATCATCAACGATCAAGACGCGAGCCGGTGACATTAGGTTCTCTCACTCCAAGATGGGAGCCACATTAAAAAATTTGTGCCGTTTCCCGCATCACTTTGTGCCGTCAATCTGCCATTATGTTGTTGGACAATTTCCGAGGCAATGGCTAATCCTAACCCCGTTCCTTCTCCAATACCTTTGGTCGTAAAAAAAGGCTGAAAGACCGATTCAAGCAGTTCGGAGGGAATCCCTGTCCCGGTATCACGAATC
>BQIY01000527.1 GCA_021604265.1 Nitrospirales bacterium | reverse complement strand
CAATTGACGCAGGTCGCGAAGGATTGCGCTCGGAACGAGCGCCCGGAGGAGGTTTTGATTTTGAGATTGGGGGATTTGAAAACTTATTGAAAAATTTGATTGAAAATACTTAAGGTCAATGGGTTAAAGAAGGTGGGCAGCTCACCTCCCTAACCTCGGATTTTCGAAAAATTATCGAACGTTTATCCAGTCTCCTTCTTTGCCATCAATGTCATTTTAAAAGTTATGAGTTTTGGGGAGTTTTCTCCTATTTCAGCAATCTCCAATCCTCTTCCTTTCCGTTAGAACATCACGCCTTTGATGTTATCATTGTCTAAAAATCCCCCAGCTCTTCCAGGATGTCGTGACGCTGGTCCACGTAATCTTCTTCAATATCTGAATCTAATGTCGAGTGACTCTGACACAACTTCCGAATCCGCCGATTCAAATGTTGCATGAGAGCCTGCTCCGCGAGTTCATATGACCAAAATTCTTCTTGAATGTCCTTTTCTAGATGTCCTTGGTGTTTCAGAATAAATCGAACTTGCCCGCCATAACTAAATCGCGTTTCAATCGTGAAGTGACAGTCTCGATCCTCGTGACGTCTGAGACCTATCGTCCGGTACCACAGAGCCATCAGTTTACAAATGACCTGCGTAGGCGTGAGTGAAGCATATACGGAATTAGGAGCGTGATGCTGGTTCATGAAAGTCCCTCCGTGACGGAGAATTGCAGTCAGAGAATATGGGCGTGTGCTATATCCTTCTTCCGCTCCATGCCCGATGATCCCAGTCTTCGTAAGCACGGACCCAACAGTGTTGACGGTATACACCATCGTGAGAAACGAGTATTGAAGTAGGGAAGAGTTGAGGAAAGAAACGTGAAACGGTCAGGCTTGAGAAGAGTTTAGGCGGTTGCCCCCAATGGCGTTCGCTGCACAGGGGGCAAATCCAGGCAATCACAATAACGAAGGGCCCGTTTGAAGGGGAGCAACGCTCACGGCTGAAGAGTAGTGTGGAATTCCCGCATTTTGAACTTTGATTAGGGTTTTCTTATACCAGTGTTGGTCGGGAAGGGAATTTGTCGATGTCCGACGGAAACCCTGTGAGGGTCCAAGAGCAATACCAGCGCGCAACTGAATCTCCTTGTGAATCTATTTCTCCGAAGAGGGTTGAGTATCAACAGAGGGTGCGTGATCAACGAAGGTGACGGTCTGATGCCGCAAAACCCTCCACGCTTCTTGAATCCAAATCTGAAGTTCTTTAAATGCCGATGGGGTATGCTGGCGAAAGACGGCGGCAAAGGTCGCGATGAGTAACATGGTTGTGGCAATCGGCCCACTGTACACGACCAAAGCTGGAACCATGACAAACCAACCGGCAATGAGGAAGAGGAAAAGTTTTTGGCGTAACATTGAAGGACCTCCCGTGAATGGTGAAGCGTTCTTACTCTGTAGTCAATAGAAGAGCGAGTCGATCAAAGAGCACCGTACACAGCTCCCAAAGTTGCTGCGCAGAGGGAGTGAGCATGGCCATGACATATCCTGTAAGAAAAACGAGGACGAATAGCACGGTCCAGAGCAATCCTTTGAACGCAGTTTCGTATGACATGGCTCGCCTTTTCCGTCTTGCTGGTCTAGCCATTAACTCCAGAAATTGGTCCTATCTCAGTACTACGCGACAGGGCTCGACAAGACGGGCGGATTAGTTCAAAGGGCCTTCTTGTGAAGGAGAGCCAAGAACTTCGTGCACCGCCTGGATGATTTTTGCCAGCTCATAGGGCTTGGGGAAGACTTTGGTTACGCCTAATTGCACAGCTTGAGCTTGTATCTCCTCTGTGAGATCACCGGTCAAGATGAACCGTGGAATGTGCTCACTGGATTCGTTGGATTGCAAGGCTTCAAGCAATTCCAGCCCAGTCATAACGGGCATGTGAATATCGGTGATAATCAAACTCACTGTTTCCGCACGAAGTTTAGCGAGGGCGTCCGTGCCATGAATGGCCTCGATACAGGGATACCCATAATGTTCGAGTAAATCTCGTAAACACAGACGAATGTGGGGGTCGTCATCGACCAAAAGTATTGGATCCATGAAGAATGGCCTTTCGTGTCGAGGTAGGTGAACAGAGTGGGGATGAATGTACAGATGCAGGAGACGCAGTGACGCCCAACGGAAGAGCGTGGACTCGGCTCATCCGACGAAACTGGACGAGCCGAGGAAGAAACTTACAAGCTTAAATGTGTGGATCCAGGAAAAAAGAGGAGAGGACGCAATTCGACAAAGAAGGGAAAGACGTGTTGTGGATACTGTTACCGATGTCGTTTGGAGCGGTGATTGCGCCAGTAGGTGACGGAGGCGCCAATCGTTCCGATGATGGCAACGATGACGAGATCCCAATCGAATTGTGTCATGAAGCGTTACCTTCTAGCCAGAGGGCCCATAAAAAGAGAGCACTAGCACCGACTGTGCCAGCAATTATCGTAACCCATGTTCCCTGGTTTGGCACCCACGGGCTGATGACCGTGATGAACGCGATCCCTTTGGCGAGGTCATACAGAAACTTCGCTGAGCTTTCTCTTTGCTTTACGTTCATGTGGACTATTGGTTTAAGTCAAGTGAGTTGTATCGCGTGCCTATGGGATTTCAAGCTTGGCATAATCAGAGCTTTTTACTACCCCATTCCAGAAAGCCCCGTGCATTGCACGGGGATGAATGGAATCATTTTTAGGGGGTTTGGGGGACAG
>BQIY01000526.1 GCA_021604265.1 Nitrospirales bacterium | reverse complement strand
CTGATTTTTTTCCAATAATCCAACGGCGTGATCAATATAGCAATCTACAACGAACCGTTTCTTGACTGCCATCGCCAGGAAAGTCAGCATATGACAGCTCGACAAGGCCGCCACGAAGGCTTCCTCAGGATTCACATGAGCGGGATTCCCGCCATAGGCAGGAACAGCCGAGGCAGGCACTCGAACACCACCTTCAAATACCAAGATATGGTCTCGATTATAAGACTCGTACGAAAAGTCTTCCGATGCCCTCTTCCATTCTACCGTGATCTTATGCTCAGACATCGTTCAACCCCTTTCGGGAAAGTGATATTTGGCCAACAGACTTCCAGACGATTGCCACTGGCGGCATTATTCTCAAAATATTCCATCTCAGATTATTTTACCCGAATGACTATTATTTCCGCTCTGCCGCCGAATCGGCAACGGCAATGGCTTCAATCTCAATCATCGCGTCGGGGGAGTAAAGGGAGCGGACTTCCACGATAGTGTCTGCGGGATAGGGAGGCGTAAACCGTTGACCGCGGAGTTCCACGATTTTATCGAAATGGGTCATGTCGGTCAGGAAGATCGTCACTTTGATGACGTTCCGTAAGCTCGACCCTCCCGCACGGAGTACCCGCTCAAGATTATCAAATGTCTGTTTTCCCTGGACATCAAAGTTGCCTACGCCGACAATCTGACCGCTTGTACCGATGGCAGTCTGGCCTGAGATAAAGAGCAGATCCCCGACCCGATAACCCTGTGAAAGACGATAGGGTTCGTAGGGATCGGGGTCGATCCGGATTTGTGTGATGTTCATAGGACCCTCTCCTTTTTAATGGAAAAACAGATCTCAAAAAACGACTTGGCTTACCATTTGCTCCTTAATGACACATGAAGATTGTTCAGTATATCCATTCGGATGACATTAATTCCTGTTGGTATCGGAGAGTCCAATTGAATCACGGCTTCGGCCAAGACCCGTGTCTTAAAATCAACATGGCTACCCTTCAACACTTGACGGTAGAGACGTCTGTAGGTGTTTATTGAGGGAAACTTTCTGCGCTCTTCCCCAGCATTTCGCGCATGACGGACGCCAGGTCGTGAAGCGCTTGTTTCCCATCTCCCACGAAAACGGACCCATGCATGAGCGCCAACTGCTTTGGCTGGAGATCTGCCAGGCCATGCAGTATTGGCTCAGTCAAGGGAGTGTAGGGGTAGGCATTGGCAAACGCGCTGTTCTGCCCTTCGATCAACGCCCGTTTGGCAGGTTCGACGATATCCGATTCGGTCACCGCCTCCACATCTCCCTCATGAGAGAACAGGTCCGAGCACAGTAAGGTACGGGTGACCTCCTCGAATAAAAGGCCTGCTTCCCAATTATGCGGGACATGCGGAGTCTGGCGGAACCGTAGGCGATATTTTCCGGTTTCAAGAATTTCGTCATGCGCGAGCATGCGGGCCTGACGATGAGAAAAGTCGTTCACACTGACGAGTGCCCCGACCAGGCCGCACACCGGTTCCGCCTGTGGAGCGATGGTCAGCCATTCGTTGAGCGCCCCACATTCATCCGCCTCGAAATGACTGAATGAAATCCATCGTAGCGTGGTCGGATCAATGACGCGTGCGACTGCCTCCTGTATCATCGGAAACATCCGCTTCATCCCGGTGTGAAACAGCAGCGGCTCCTCGTCCTTGATCAGAAAGTGGTTAAACCGCAGATTGAATTCGGGGACATAGATAGAAATTGAATAGTGGTCGGGAGCGATCTCTGTCACTCTGGTAATATTTTTCATCGTAACTCCTGTTCCAGCAGGGTGTTGAAAACGTCCCCCGGCGGTGCCTCTTTAAATGAGTAAAAATATCATGCCGAAGGCACCTTCGCACAGTGGACCTTCTGTCATTTGATGAGAGCCTTTCCATCAGATTTGTTTGACAAAGTCGAGAATAATTATTAGGGTGGATTTCCCCGTCCACTAGACATCAATTCCCGTTTACAATGGGTTATTTCCTAAAAGGACTATCCTTGGTGAGGGCATGCCCTTCGGAGGGGATGAGCTCCGGATGCTTGGGTTTTTTATGGGATCATCAACGATCACATATACGGTAAGGGAATTTTCGGATAATCAAAGGAAGATGAACATATGTGCGGAATTCTAGGCCAGATCAATTTTTCAGATGACCCCGTCGATCCCCAGGAGTTGATGGCTATGAATGCCACTATGACCAGCCGTGGTCCTGATGGCGTCGGGCTGTACCTTCAAGGGCGGTTAGGGTTCGGGCACCGACGGCTCAAGGTGATTGATTTGACCCAGGCTTCCCAACAACCCATGGTGGATTCAAAACTGGGACTTGGTATTGTCTTCAATGGTGCGATTTACAACTACAAGGATTTAAGAAAAGAGCTGGAGACAAAAGGCTATACCTTCTTTTCGCATGGAGATACCGAAGTCATTCTCAAGGCCTATCATGCGTGGGGAGAAGACTTTATTCACCGCTTGAACGGCATGTTTGCGTTTGCCATTTGGGAAAGAGATTCAGAGCGGGTTGTGCTGGCGCGTGATCGTTTGGGGATTAAACCGCTCTATTATACTGAAACGTCTCAGCGGTTTCGATTCGCATCCACCTTGCCGGCTCTCTTCGCGGGGGGAAACGTCTCCACGGAGATGGATCCCGTGGCCCTTCATCACTATTTCATGTTTCACGCCGTGGTGCCTGCACCACACACCTTGCTGAAAAGCAT
>BQIY01000525.1 GCA_021604265.1 Nitrospirales bacterium | reverse complement strand
GAACGCTCACCATCCTCCATTGCATGCACTTTTTCTTGGTATTTCGGAGAACATAGGACAAGCACCTTGTCTGCCTGCCGCACCTCGCTGTTCATGAACTCAGGAATGGTTTGCCCTTTTTTCACATGCCAACGGTCAAGGCGTGCATCAACACCATCCTCACGCAATTGTGCAGCCAACTGAGCCACCCAGTCACGATAATTATCATCCTCCCAGGCATAGGAAATGAACACACGTACCGGTGTATTTGGAGTATGGGGACTCATGAGTCACTTCGACCAATAATACTTAGAAATACAATCAAGGGTACCTCTAAAAACTAGGATTTTTTCGTGAGGGCAAGGAAGTTGCGCGCGCAAAACCGCAGTGTATAGAGCATACATGAGGATTTGAGCACGTGACTGACGCCGCCATCGCGGAAAAGGACAGTTTTTAGAGGTGCCCTCAAACACGTTTGTTATATTTAACACTTGCATTAAGCCGTACATGGTACTGTTTTCATAAGCCAACCATACTCGGTATGAATACAGGATTTGGTTAATTAGTCAAGCGAAAGCACTAAGAAGAATTCGATTACAACTTATGGGCTATAGCCGTTTCAAATAACTTCCGCTGAGTCAAACGTTGTACCGCGCGGAGTTCCTTGTATTTTCCCTATGGAACTTATGTGGATTCGCTATAGATTGAAATGTTTGTCTTTGGTCTGCTTGTCTGACAGGAAATAATACAGTAAATTTGATGAATATCCTGAGATACAAGTTCAGGACTCAATAATCATCGCCGGTTGCGTTCACGACGTAAAGTCCTTATCGTATCGCCTTTTTGTTTTCCACTAACCTAGATCTAGTAACTCGGAACTTCACGCTTTCAATGCCGCAACCTCTACGCCCTTGGATATCTCCGATGCGCCCCTGGCAGGAAGAGGCTTTTCAATTAATCTCCTCTCATCCCGAAGCCAACTTTTTAGCCGTCGCCACTCCAGGTGCAGGAAAAACACGATTAGCTTTGCGCGTCGCGCATGACGGACTCGCGAGTGGAAGAGCGAACCGGGTAGTGGTCGTCTGTCCCACGACACATTTACGCGAACAATGGGCTAAGGCTGCCCATTCGGAAGGTCTTCACCTTGACCCGGCATCATCCAACCAGCAAGAACGGGAAGCGACGGACTTTCATGGGATCGCCACAACCTATCAACAAGTCTGTCTCGAACCAAAACGCTATCGCGCCCAATCTCTTCGAACAAAGACGTTGGTGATTTTTGATGAAATTCACCATGCGGGTGAAGGGAAGGAATGGGGGGATGCCCTCCAAGTCGCCTTTGATTCGGCCGTTCAGCGCCTCTTACTCTCGGGCACACCATTCCGCACTGACGATAGTCCGATCCCGTACGTCCGTTACGACAAGGAGCGCCGTAGTATCGCCGACTTCCAATATGGCTATCCCGAAGCCCTTCGGGACAGTGTCTGCCGGCCCGTGATTTTTCCATCATATGAAGGAGAACTGGCCTGGACGTCCCGCGGTGAAACGGTACATGCGACGTTCAAGGATGGAGTCAAAAAACCCTGGAGACGAGAACGGCTCCGAACCGCATTACTCCAAGAAAGTTGGCTGGGCGAAGTCATTCAGGATGCCAACGAACGCCTCTCTTTAGTCCGCACAGCAGGTCATGACCATGCCGGAGGGCTCATTGTGGCCATGACTCAAAATCATGCCCGTGATATCGCCGCCCTGGTTCAACGCATCACAGGAGAGCGGGCACAGGTCGCCGTCTCGGACGATCCGACAGCGAATCGCACGATTCAACGGTTTGCACAAGGCCGTCAACGATGGTTGGTCGCTGTCAATATGGTCAGTGAAGGTGTGGATATCCCCCGGTTGCGGGTTGGAGTCTATGCGACCAATGTCTTGACGGAAATGTACTTTCGCCAAGTGGTGGGACGATTTGTGCGAGTGAACGAAGATGGAGGCCGTGACGGAAAGTCCTACCTCTATATTTCACAAGATCCGACGATTGTGCAGTATGCGAAGCAGATTACCAAAGAGCGCAGCCATGCATTAAAAGAGCAATCGTCACTGTTTGACCTGCCGCTCGCTCCAACGGATCGACAGAGCAAGCAGGTAGATGATTTTGAACCACTAGGGGGAGTTGCACATGCGGATGAGTGGATTGGCGGAACCTTTTTCCTGACTCACCCTGAAGTTCCGGAGGCTCAGCAGAATTTCTTTCGGCCACCGCCTCCTCCCACTGAGATACTTCCAGAAGAACCGGCGACGCTCGCAACTCCAGAACCTGAACTGTCCCTCTTCGAGCAAAAGAACCAACTTCGAGACCAACACAAACAACTCGTATCTCAGCTAAGCCGACGAGATCGCCTTAACCATTGGCAGGTCAATGCGGCATTGAAAGACGCAACGGGAACGGCCATTAATCAGGCGACCGTCAGTCAACTCAAGAAACGCTTGCGTCTCCTTGAACGTTGGGTTGAACATGGGTTTAAAAAAGGGCGGCCTCGAACCTAGACCCAACACAGAAGAAGGCATGTCTACAAGATTCTTACCGCACTACAGGCGAATGGTGAACGTCATCGTCCCAATAATGTTCGTGGCATGCAAGGCTTGCCCAGGACTTCCATAATAAATCGTGACGAGATATTGACCCGGCTTCCACCTCTCGTCTGATGGCGAAATGATGAAATACCCATACCGTTGATTCATTTCTAACTCAA
>BQIY01000524.1 GCA_021604265.1 Nitrospirales bacterium | reverse complement strand
GGCAGAACTCGCGGCGGACAATATCCGTGTCAATATGGTCGCACCGGGCGTAGTGCGGACTCCACTGCACAGCGCTGATGTCGATGCCTACGGCAGCCTCGCGCTTCTGAATCGCGTTGGTGAAAGCGAGGAAATCACCCAGGCGGTTCTCTATCTCATCGAAGCCGCCTTCGTCACCGACCATATCTTGCCAGTCGATGGCGGTTTCATCACCGGCCGTGCTTGAGCATGGCCTTTAGACAATCATAAATTGAAGGGAATGAAAACATGGACACAACGATCAACAACGAATACCCAGCCGTCGCTCAGGTGCTCGGTACGTACTACGACGGCCTGTATCACGGCAACAAAGAGATGCTGCGGCAGACTTTCCATCCGGACGCACGCTACGTGACGATTTCCAATGGCGAACTGCTTCACCTAGACATGAAGTCGTACCTACCCAAGGTCGAAGCCCGCGAGTCACCCGCGAGCATTGGAGAGCCTTACGGCTATACCCTCGAATCCATCGAATTCGCGGGGGCGATGACGGCCTTAGTTCGCATGCGCTCTTCCATGTTCGGGAAACACTTCATCGACTTTTTGTCGTTGATAAGAGTTGATGGCAAGTGGCGCATCATCTCAAAGGTGTTCCACGATGAGAGGCAAGAGCCGATTCGGTCAAAATAAGGAGAAGGACATGCCCTACGTCAACATCAAGATTACTCGCGAAGGCGGCACCACTCCTGAACAGAAAGCCGCTCTCATCAAAGGCGTCACCGATGTACTGGTGACCGTACTCGACAAATCGCCGGCCACGACTTTTGTCGTGGTTGACGAAGTTGAGTTGGAGAACTGGGGGATCGGAGGGCTATCGGTCAATGAGTATCGCCGCCGCGAGGCAAGGAAATAAATTTAGGAGCCAGGCATCTTGTAAGGGAAATGGTGCATAGAGCTGATACGGGTAGAGGAAAGCTTCAACTTCAATTTGGGTCTAGGCTGCCCAAAACCTATCCCTTCATCATTCACCTGAATTGAAAAACTTGAAGATTTCCTCCGTCTAAAGCCTATACTTCCATCAAGCGTTTTCCTATATTTCTGGTCCATAGTCAGGATCTGAAAATGGTAAAATTAAAAAAAGGGGACAGTACCCTTTTTCATTACATCCTACCCCAGGTGAGGTAAGTCAAGGCCATACCTGCGACCGTCACCAGATCAGGCACCTGACTAGACAGACAGTACCAGAATTGCTTGCGTTTCGATTGAAAAGCGGACATTCATTCGAGGGCTACAACCTTCATGAAACCGTCTGAGATCGGCCATAAGCGGACATCCAACACTACTCCGGTCCATTGTGTGGTTATTCCGTGCAAAACCGTTCCGGCAACTACTGAGGGTTCAGAAGATGATTGGTAAATGCTTCTAACGCTATCGCGATTGTTTTGTGTAGTTCCGAGATCAATTTACGGACGATTTTGTCCTCGCGAGCCGTGTTGGGCATTACTTCTTCGTCAAGCCTCCAAATCAATTCATGATTATTCTTTCTGCCGTAAATTGCGTGAACGGCAATAAGAGAGAGCATCGATTGATCCGCGGCAGACATTAACCCAATTCCAGATACTAGGAAACTATACGGAGTATTGTCATCCACAGTATAAGACATGACGGCAGCGGTGAGGCCGAAGGTCTCTTTACAATACTGCTTTGGGTGTCTAACAACCGTGTTAATTAAATTAGAATTGGTGACTTGAGACGACAACCCTGTCCCGTCAGATATTTGCTTCGATAGGGGTTCAAGCAAGAGTATGATCTGGTTCCAGAGTCGCTCACAATCTACCTTCGTTTTCGCTTTTTGGTCAACTTCAAGCTGATGATTTGAGATCAATGGTTGAAGCTTTGCCCTAATCACTCCCATGTTCTGCTCAACGGTCATGGGCGCTCTTCCAAAATCCAGCCAAGCTGACAGCTCTTCCGAGACGACAGCCATTGTAGGACGAGCATCAGGATTTACGTCTGTGCATTTCTCAATTAAGCTATCAAGTATGTACGCTTTTGGTTCATTCCAGTACGTACTTACTAAAAAAGGCGGATACCCAAGCCTAATATGACCTGGAGGTGGATACTTAGCTCCGGTAATGAAAACCCAAAGTGTTTTTGCGAACATGAATACATCCGCTGGCCCCGGTGCTGCAGTTGAAGCGTCGTTCAGCATTTCATAAGGAAGAAAGAACAAGGGCCCGAGCTTGCGCCCAGGCATCGTTAGTGCCTCTTTATTAGGAATGGCGGCTAACCCAAAGTCACCAATAGTCGGTATATCGTTGAGCGAGTAAAGGTTTTCCGGCTTGATATCTCTGTGAAACACACACTTTTCCTCTAATTTGACGAGAGTCTTTGATATGTCTCGCATTGCCAAAACAATTTTGGGGAGGGAGGCATCGCTCAGAGATTTCTTTAGTGGCGTCGCTATGGGCATGGCGAGCCAAGCAGGGTTTTTGTCGTTTGGCTGTTCCGGCAATGAGTGGTCGAGTAGCGGAAGGACTCCGGGAATGTTTCCAAGTGCGGTTTGGGCCTGAACTTCTTGCTGAAATCGCTTGTAGGGTTCAGAATTCACTTCGATCTTTCTTAGGATTTTCAGGGCGACCTCGCACTTGTTCTTATGTGCGACCCAGACATCAGCGTTACCGCCAGAACCAAGCTTCCTGCTCAACGTCCAACTATCAATTTTGCGTTTTGGCATGCTCATTGTT
>BQIY01000523.1 GCA_021604265.1 Nitrospirales bacterium | reverse complement strand
CCGGTTAGCGCGCTTATTGCGGGTGGTTCGTCTCATCTCGACCATACCTGAACTCCGCCTTATCGTTTCAACCCTCGTCAGATCTATTCCCAGCATGATTCACGTCATGACTCTCATGGGCGTGATCTTTTATGTCTATGCCATCATGGGCTATCAGTTGTTTCATGAGCACGATCCCACGCATTGGCGATCATTGGGGATCTCGCTGTTGACCCTCTTTCGCGTCGTGACCCTGGAAGATTGGACGGATGTAATGTATACCGCCATGGATTTTCATTATCTGTCCTGGATCTATTTTGTGAGTTTTGTGGTCTTAGGGACGTTTGTCGTGATTAATCTATTTATTGCCGTGGTGATTAACAATCTTGATGAGGCCAAAGCCGAACGGCTGGCTGAACTTCAGGGACCGGTCACACAAAAAGAGATACTCAAAGATTTGCGAGAAACACAAATAGCCCTCAAGCGCCTAGAGGAACGATTGGAAAGAACATCTGGAGAAAATGTCTTACCCCTATCGAAAGTGTTGAAAGGTTGAATTGCCAAGAAATATAGTGTTATTCATTTGCTCTCTTTTCTCATGACCGCCAATCCGGTATCAGGCGCGCAAGCTAACAAGGTGTGTCGCTTATGAATGTCCGGAACAAAATCATCGGATTCGGGTAGCTGTCGTTGATTCGAAGGGGAAAGGATCCCCTCCACCTCAGAGAGAGTCGTTTGACCATCCGGCAGGACCTTGTTGTCAAATCCCGTTTCCTTCACGGCTGCAGCGGCTACTGGAGTTTCGATTTTCAATGATTTCGATCCAAATCTCTCCGGTCGATAGACGTAAGATCCTGATAAATTCCTTCCCGTCTTCCCAGCGAGAGAGAATTTGAAAATCAGAATGTACATTGAGTGCCATATGGATGCCATTGGGACATTCTATTAACGTCTGACTTCCCTATCCGGTTTTGACCTTATCCCCTCCATAAAAGGGTTGGATGTCTTACCTCTCCAGTTGATCCTGAATACCATCAGTTCGAAATACTCTGAATTCGCCTATGGCTTTCCTCATTCTCATCTTCAGCGAACTACTCCCGCCGTCGTTCCTTATGTAAGGCCAAAGCTGTACAACAGTTTCGATCCTGCTCCCCTCTTGCGTTGGTATTGATTCCAATCTCATTTAACGGTCAGTAACGTGTTCTCTGTGCTCTAGAGCTGGGCCATCTCGATTTCGCCTCATCGTTTGGGCATTGGCTTATATGGCTCTATGGCCTTCCTGTGTCGATGGAGGCATGGAAATGGATAGGCAAACCGTTTTCGATGAGGGAAAAAGGCGGGCGGAAGGATCGTTATTTAAAAACTCGGTGTGCGTATCTGAACAGATACGATTCGTATCTCATCTTGTTTTCTTTCCACGATAAAGCTGAGTTGATCGAACAACATCTGGATCGAAATGTACTCAAATTGCCTATGAATATGGGAGATTTTCGCTAGCGGAAGTAATTTTCGTTCGCTGAAGATTTTGGCATTGAGGTTGCTATAGCAAGCTGCAGAATGATTTTTTCACATTAACTCACCAAGGAGGGTGCATGGCCAGAAAGCAGATGAACAAGATTCAGATGGTGCGAATGAAATGGACACACGATATCTTCGGGGATCCATAAATGAAGATTAATTCGTCACGATTCCGGCAATTGTGTATTCACGCAAATGAAAGAGAAAGGGCATTCTATGAAACTCAATGGGTTGTTCAAAATAGTCGTAATCCTTGGCATGGTGGCCATCAATTCATCAGCATGGGGACATAGTCCAAACGATGCCGCCGAAGGCGGCCTTCAATCGAAAGTTCGTGAGTCTGGTCTGATTATGTATGGCCAGGTGGTGGATATCCAATATCGAAATTCAGAACCGACGAAAGAGCAACCACAGGGCCTTCCTCATACGTTCGTGAGTTATCAGGTTTTGGAAGTGTTGAGAGGTGATGTCCCGGACAAAAAAGTCACGCTCCGAATTCCCGGTGGGGCCGATGGGCAGGGAGGTGTCTATATGGTTTCGACAGCTCCCGCGTTTGCCCTTGGACAAACCGATGTGTTGTTCGTCAAAGGAGGAGAAATCGACGACTGCCAGCTTGTGGAATGTGTCGAGGGAAGATTTCGTATTCATGAAAATCAGGTGTTGAATGGCTGGGGAGTGCCGGTTGTGGAAGCCCACAAAACTTTACGCATTGGAGGAAAACCACGGTTCGATCTTAATGTCATGGAAATACCTCGCCCCTCGTTTAAAGCCCTGCTGGAACGCCCTGATATGAAGGCTTATATCGATCGAGTGAGCCGGGAGAGCCGACAGAGCTTGAAAGATCTGCAGGCCCGCTATGAGCGGGAAGCTCCAAAAGTCACGACAGTCAATTTAGGCAATCAGATTCTGCCAATCCAAAAAGATGTCGCCGAAGAACAAGAGGCAATTCCAATGGAAACCTACGGAAATCCACTGACTCCCGACGTATTCTTTGACGCCATACGTGAGTGGAATAAACGGGTAGGCGATCCTCAAACTCCAATAGTGATGGCGAATGTGAAAGAACGGTTTGAAGTGCCTGACAATGAGGTCCTTGCTCTTGAAGCCAAGGATGAAGCATTTCCTAAGATCAGTGATGAAGAACGCTACGACATTCATGCTAAGGAGGGACTTCGATAATGAATATGACAAAAATTTTCGTACCCATAGTTTTTACGGTGTTGTGTAGC
>BQIY01000522.1 GCA_021604265.1 Nitrospirales bacterium | reverse complement strand
GCCGATGGGACCACTGATGACGTCATGAATCAGCGCATTTTGGGAAATGCCCGTCGGACCATGGAACAATTCAAAACAGCTGAGTTGCAAGACTATTTTCGAGACAATTGCGTCGAAGCCTCGTTATCGAAAAAAACCAACATTGATGAAATGGTCAAAGGGTTGGAGCATACAGCCGTCGTCTATCCGATACTGCTGCCTGATCGTATGGAGTTATTGATCAGCGTTCATAACGGTCGGAAAGCCGAATTGAAGCGAAAACGTGTTCAGGTCACGTTAGATACGCTCACGAATGAAGTCCGAACCCTGAGAAAATTTCTTGAGAAACGGACAACGCGTGAATACGTTCCGCATGCGCAACAGGTCTATGCCTGGCTTATTCAACCGATTCGCGAGTATTTGACGCAGTTTGATGTCCACACTCTGGTCTTTGTACCTGATGGACCGTTGCGGACTCTTCCCCTTAGCGCGCTGTATGACGGCAAGGAGTTCCTGATTGAACAATACGCGCTGGCTATTACCCCGGGAATCGACTTGACGGACCCACGTCCGATCAACCGGGAGGACATTAAACTGCTTTCGGTTGGTTTAACGGACTCAGTGCAAGGTTTCCCATCTTTGCCAAACGTCGCCTCAGAAATACAAGCCCTGACGAAACTGTATGGAGGCCGGGTGCTCTTAAACCAGCAGTTTCAAGTTGACGAACTGGAAGATGAAATGAAAGACGAACGTCCGAGCATTGTGCATATTGCCTCCCACGCCAAATTTTCTGGAGAAGCGAAGAAAACGTTTCTCTTGGCGTTCGATGGAAAATTGACAATGGATCGGCTAGATGAACTCATCGGTCTGTATCAGTTTCGAGACACGCCATTGGATTTATTAACCTTAAGTGCCTGTGAAACAGCAGCTGGAGATGACCGGGCTGCTCTCGGGCTGGCCGGAGTGGCGATTAAAGCCGGTGCCCGAAGTGCGTTGGCCACTTTATGGTTTATCAATGATAAAGCGACGTCAGAACTGATCACGGAATTTTATCGTCAATTACAAAAGACGTCTGTCTCCAAAGCACTGGCCTTGCAATTGGCGAAGAAGAAACTAATGAGCCATCCTTCCTATCAACATCCTGGATATTGGTCGCCGTTCCTCCTTATCAATAATTGGCTCTAGGTTTCCATTAGGTCTGCGATGACCTCTCTACTAGCGGTTTTTCGGTCATCTCCGATTCGTGTGTTTGGGATTGCTCTCCTTGTGGGCCTGGCGGTGCTAGGTTGCCGTGAGTTGGGCTGGCTCGAGACTCTTGAACTGCGTGCCTATGACTGGATGGTGAGACTCACCTCAGCCTCGGTGAATCCAGACCCTCGAATTGTCTTGATCACCATCACCGAAGAAGATCTTCAGCACCTCGACCAATGGCCTCTATCGGATGAACTCCTTGCCAAAACACTGGAAATTTTAACGACGTATCATGCGCGTGTCATTGGGGTAGACCTCTATCGCGACAGAGCTGTCCCGCCAGGAACAGACGAGTTGCGCACAATTCTGTCCAGTGATTCTCGATTTGTGACCGTTATGAAATTTCCTGATCACATGGGCCGCGGCGTGTCCGGGCCGGCTATTTTACAGGACACTGATCAAATCGGATTCAATGATATCCTTGTTGACCCTGGAGGCATTGTTCGGCGAGGTTTCTTATTTTTAGAGGACGAACGTGGTGTGGCCACGTCCTTTTCTTTGTTGCTTGCGCTCAAATATTTGGAAAAAGACGGGATTGTGCCTCACCCTGACTCGACGCACCCTGCATTGATGAGACTCGGACAGACCACGATTCCGCGGTTTCAATCTTCCGACGGGGGATATGTCGACAGTGACGCAAACGGGTATCAAATGCTCGTGAAATATTACGGGAAGCATGATTCGTTTCCCCGCATTTCCTTGTCCTCGCTCCTTGCCGGGGAGGTAAATCAGGAAGCGATTCAAGACAAGATTGTGGTGATTGGTTCTGTCGCGGAAAGTGTGAGAGACGATTTTTATACTCCGTTGAGTCTCGGTCAGGACAGAACCCAACAGGTTCCCGGGATGGAACTCCATGCGCATATCGTCAGTCAGTTTGTCCGGATGGCCGTGGAACATGAACCGCCAATTCGTTCCGTGTCCGAAAGCCTGGAAGCCGGCTGGGTCATCGTGTGGGGAAGCTTGGGAACACTCTGTGCCCTGAGACTCATAACGCCCTGGCGCGTACTTGTTTTTCTTGGCGGCGGGGTCGGCGGGATCATCGTGATTGCGTATTGGGCATGGCTGAGTCACTGGTGGGTTCCCCTCATTCCTGCGGCCATCGCTTGGGTCTGTGCGGGTAGTCTCACCACTGCATGGGTGTCAAAAAAAGAGAGACAGGAACGGACGATGTTGATGCAGCTTTTCTCGCAGCATGTCTCTCCTGAGATTGCCGACACCATCTGGCATCATCGTGATCAATTTCTACAGAATGGACGGATTCGTCCGCAAAAGTTAACGGCCACAGTATTGTTTGCCGACCTCGAAGGATTCACGGCGGTGGCGGAACAAGTATCGCCGCATATGCTGATGGAATGGGTGAATACGTATCTCTTGTCGATGGCCAACGTCATTTCGACACATCACGGGGTGATCGATGATTACTTTGGTGATGGCGTGAAAGCGAATTTTGGTGTGCCGTTGGTCCGTACACATGAACAGGCTATTCGCCAAGACGCAATCAATGCG
>BQIY01000521.1 GCA_021604265.1 Nitrospirales bacterium | reverse complement strand
CTTTGGGCGAGTTCGTTCTGTGCGTCCAGCCCGGCTGGTGATCCTCGGGGAGGGAAGGATGCGGAATGAGCTTGAAGAGCTGGCTGAAACCTTGGCCCTTTCCCAAGATATTTCCATGCCGGGATTTGTCGACAATCCCTTCGCCTTTATGGCCGGAGCTTCGGTATTTGTGCTCTCGTCAGCATGGGAAGGTTGTCCGAATGTGCTGATCGAAGCGTTAGCGTGTGGATGTCCAATTGTCAGCACTGACTGCCCGAGCGGTCCTACCGAGATTCTCCAAAAGGGGGCTTTTGGACCATTGGTACCGGTAGGCGATGACAAAGCGCTGGCCGAAGCTATTCTTGAGGTACTTGACCGTCCACTCGGCCAGGAGCAGTTGCGTGCCCGCGCAACGGAGTTCGAGGTGGGCAGGATCGCTGAAGAATATCTCCAGCTTATGTCCGCAACCTAATATCCCCTCAAATGGCTCCGTTAAAAGAGGCCTGATATTAATAGGAATACGTGCGGAACGATTTTCGATAGAGACTATCGTTGTAACGGTCTTGGATCGGTCTTGGATCCCCCGCTTAATAAATGGGGGATGAGGAGTAAGGCTAACCGTCATAGCGAGCCCTCTCCTCATAGCCAATCAATATGGTTGCCGGAAACCTATCTCACGACGATTCTATGCGGTGGGAGAGCATTATCATGGCCAGGAAGTTTATCTCTTTGAAGCTTTCAGCAATTATGCAAAATAGCCAACTGGCAGATAATCAAATGACGTGGAAGATCCTGTGTCCACATCTCCATTTCACCTGCCTATATCTATAGCGACAATATAGCAAAAATCCATGTGGCTGTAGGCGTTTACATGCCCAGGAATCGGTGTTGATATGGCACTAATATTTCATGTCCACATCTACATGGGTCACTTCCCCATTCACCTCGAAAGCGGATTCTTCAAAATTCGGAGCGGCTAAAAATAACGAGGGATTTTTCGACACGCCAAACCCTTCGGTAGGTAAGCCAATCAAATTACGGTCAAATTTATGATTATCGTTTTCATCATGATAGACAACTACAGCGTATTTTCCTTCCAACGGTGCGGCCAAACACAGGGTCATAGAACCTTTTTGAGCAGGTTCCCGTTCCTTATCAGCCTTGGCTCCCTTGACTAAAAAACTCTCTGGATCAGGTCCATACAGGACTGCCTTTAGGGATCCTGCAGCGTTCTTGATTCCATGCACATGAACGTGAATGGGCTTCCCCTCAGAGGGGCAGGTATTAACCGGTAACTGAAACTCTGCACCGAAACTTACTGAAACACTGAGCAACAACACTATACAAAAAATATACAGACCAACCCCCTTTGGTCGCGAATAGGCTGTGCTCCAAAACATCTTCATCCTCCATACTCACACATGAACATCATATGATGAGAGCAAAATAAGTGGGCACAAACGTGACTCGCAACTGAAAAACAATTCGGAAGATTAGAGAGGAGGATTTTCCTGAGGGGTCAAGTTGGGTTTCCGTTTTTCAAAGGCAAACAGGAGGAGAAGAGAGCACACCCCCACGCTAATCGCCGAATCGGCCACATTGAAAGCGGGCCAATGGTAGCCATTGATATAGAAATCTAAAAAATCAATGACTTCCCCATATTGCAAGCGATCGATAAAATTCCCGATCGCGCCACCAAAAATCGATGCAATGGTCATCTGCCCCCACCAATCGTGGGGTTCCAGCCGTAAGAAGATGGTAATTAATAATCCCATGGCAAAGAGGGATGTCAGGAAAAAGAAAATGAGCCTAAACCCACTACTGGTCGTGCCCATTATCCCAAAGGCGGCACCAGGGTTTCTGATGTAGGTCAAGGAAAAATATCCTGGAATGATGGGGATGGACTCGTGGAGGTACATTGAAGTGGCAATGTAATACTTGGTGACCTGATCGAGGCTCACGATGGATGCCACCAGGAGCCCTAACAACACAAATCGATGAATGCCGTTCACACCAGCGCCTCCACGCATCGACCGCAAAGCGTCGGATGTTGAGCCTGTGAACCCACATCCTGGCGGATATTCCAACATCGATCACATTTGGTACCTTCAGCTTTGACGATTTCTATCGTTAAACCCAGGCTCGCATCCACCAATTCCCCTCCAGGCAGTGACCCAACCGCTTCCACCTTCACACACGAGACAATAAATAATGCCGGCAGATCGGTGAGATACCCTTCGAGCAACGCAGAATTTGGTTGAGTCGCATGCAAGATTACGGTGGCATCCAGGGAAGAACCAATCACCTTGTCTCGTCTTGATTTTTCTAAAGCGAATTGCACCTTACTCCGGACTTGGAACAAGTAGGCCCACGTCGTATGGAGCTGTGGGTTTTGAAAGACTGTGGGGGATCTCGGGAAGTCGGCCAAATGCACACTCATCGGCTTAGATCCTTCTACCGTGGATTCTGGTAGAACCTGCCAGATTTCTTCAGCAGTAAAACTCAGGATCGGAGCCATGAGCGTTGCTAAGGAGGACACGATTTCAAACAAAACCGTCTGAGAACCACGCCGAAGTAGCGAATTTGCTGGAAAGGTATATAAACGGTCCTTCAAGATATCCAAATAGGTCGCGCTCATATCCGTAGAACAAAAATAATCCAATTCGTGCACGACCTGGCGAAACTGAAATTGGGCATATCCCTTTTTCACGTTGACGATCAGTTGCCCTAGCCGCCAGAGGGCCCATTGATCCAGTTCCG
>BQIY01000520.1 GCA_021604265.1 Nitrospirales bacterium | reverse complement strand
CAAAATTTCATAGTTATAAACAGAATATACATAGAATGCCCGAGTGGGAAGATTTGAGGGTAATATGAGTGTTTTTTAAGGGTTTGACGGGCTAAGTCGTCTCGTGAGTGGTGATGATTATGAGAAAAGGCGGTCATGCCTCAATTTCATCACGCTAACGATTCCCAAAGAGTTCTCATGAGCCAGAAAATACCAAAGAGCAGCGTAGTCATCATGACGAGAATTCCAGTCATGAGGGTGAGAACATACGCCCAGTCGGTGAATGTGGATGCTGGAGGAGGATCTTGACTGTAGTGGTGAAGGAGTTGTGCGTTGCGGACATTACTTTTAAACCAAACAGAAAACAGGTCTCCCACCACGGGAATGGCTCCAATGATCATATTGAGGAAAATGTTGAAAGCCATGCGGAAGATGACAATGCGTGGAACGCCTGAGCGAGAAGCCAGCAAAAGGAGTGATGATCCGATAAGATTTGAGAGGTAATCGCCAATTCCAGGGATCAAGCCCAATAACGGGTCGAGGCCGATACGAATTGTTGTGCCGGGGATCGAGAAGGCAGAGTCTAAGATGGTCGAAATCATATCGGCCAGTTCGCGAGTGGTTTCGCCTTGTCGTGTCTTTTCTGGGCGAGGCGATTGTGGATGTTTCGAGAATGATGTCATGAAGCAGGTACCTATCATACGATCCTATCGGTCACGACTCGTCTTTAGCAAGGCGAGTGATCGGATGGTTCCGATATTGAAACCAGGACAAACCTTATAATGTTTTCCTTGCCAATTCGGTTATCAAAAAGTAAGTTTTTGTCTGGCCTTCAGTGTGCAAAACGGTTGTACTATGAAGTGCATACTCCAGAATTGGCTGGTGAGGTTGATCCTGAACGTCAAGCAATCATGAACATGGGGACGGAGATTGGGGAAATTGCCCGACGCCGGTTTCCTCATGGCATTCTTGTCACAGAAACGTATCGACAGACAAGTGCGGCCTTGCGTCGAACCAAAGAATTGCTTGCGGATCCATCGACTTCGGTCATTTTTGAAGGAGCATTTGAATGGCAGGGAACGCTAGTCCGTGCTGATATTGTGGAACGTGTCGAACATGATACCTGGAAACTCATTGAAGTAAAATCGACGGCAAAAGTCAAACCCATTCATATGCATGATTTAGCCGTTCAGGCAGAAGTCCTTCTTGGCGCCGGCATTCAATTGGTCGGTCTTGGCCTCATGCATCTGAATACACGTTATGTGTATGAAGGTGGACCTCTGGATTTAGAAGCGCTATTTGTGATTGAAGACTTGACCGAAGCGGTGACGCAGCAGGTACCGAATGTTCGTGCGCAATTAGAGGAGATGCGGCAGATATTGCGTGCTCCATTCCCTCCCTCTATTGCTCCCGATGGTCATTGCCATACTCCCTATGTTTGTCCGTTCTGGGCGAATTGTACAAAAGAGAAACCAGATCGTTGGATCTATCATTTGCCCGGAAGCCGGAAAACCTTCAAAGATCTTGAAGTTCAGGGCATTGAGACCATTGATGAGATTCCAGCCGGATTTCAATTAACCGTTCTTCAACAGCGGATGAAAGATCATGTCGAGTGGATGTCTCCGGAATTTTCAACGATCATGCAGTCGGTGGTGTATCCCGTTCATCATCTCGATTTTGAAATGTTTATGCCGGCGATTCCGCCCTATCCCGGCACGCGCCCGTACCGTCCTATTCCCATTCAATGGTCCAACCACATTGAACAGAACGATGGCAGTATTCTGCATGAATCTTATTTGTGCACAGAGCCAAAGGATCCGCGTGAGGAAGTTGCCAAGAGTATTATTTCGACCGTGGGTGACACGGGGACCATTTGCGTCTATTCGGAAAATGAACGCCATATCCTGCTGTCTTTGGCCGAAGCCTTTCCACTGTTAAAAGATGATCTGCTCAAGGTCGTTGAGCGTTTGTGGGATCTCTTTGCGATTCTTCAGCAGCATTATTATCATCCGGACTTTCATGGTTCCTTATCGATCAAGGCGGTACTACCGGCGCTGGTTCCACATCTGGCCTATGGAGATCTTTCTGTTCAAAATGGCGCAATGGCATCCGTGGTGTATCATCAAATGGTTTTTGAGGAATCGGATCTCCTCGAGCGTTCGCGCATGGCTTCAGATTTACGAGACTACTGTGCACGGGATACCTTGGGCATGCTCAGGCTTCGGCATGTGCTCCAAGAGAAAGCCGCCGCCAGTTCCGCTTCATCGTCGGGAAGCTAAAACTGCATGACCGAGTCTGTCGTCTTGCTTCCTGATAGTATCCCCGCGTTGACCCTTTAGGCGATGCCTGCTAGAATCCATTTCGTCCCTGCCATTGTGTGATACACTGCGCGAAGCATATGTGCGTAGTGGTGAAATCCCTTAAATCAGCGTACTGAGGATACACTCCATGTTTCGAATCCTTGTGCTACATGGGCCGAATTTAAATTTGCTTGGTACGCGTGAAAAGTCGATTTATGGTGTGCAAACATTAAATGAAGTGAATATGGCTATTGGTCAGTTGGCACGGCGAGAAGGCGTGCATGTTGAAGCCCGGCAGTCAAATCATGAGGGGGAGTTAGTAACATGGATTCAAGAAACTCATGGACAGTTCGAGGCCATGGTGATCAACCCTGCAGCTTATACGCACACGAGTATTGCTATACGAGATGCCATCGTGGCTGTGGGGATTCCGACCGTAGAAGTGCACTTATCAAATATCC
>BQIY01000519.1 GCA_021604265.1 Nitrospirales bacterium | reverse complement strand
GGTTAGGTGAAGCGCTCGGACTCAACCTCACCATGTTGCAAGAAGTTTTTGCTCAAACAGGCGCGGCATCTCGCGTGCTGGAAACGGATGGAGACGATATGATCAACCGAGACCATGAATGTTATTATTCGGCCGAGCATGCCGCAAAAGACTCAGGTATCGCCGTGGACTTGGGGAAACAAGGCGAACGTTACCTCCCTCTGGCAACCGCTACACTGGAACAATACCGTCGACTCGTCCAACAAGGAAAAGGCGAACTGGATAAATCGGCGATAGCGGAATTAACATTTCGAGGACGAGGCGAAGCGACTACGACAGCCTAGGTTGTTGAATTGAACCACAATCAAACACCACCAGGTCAAGGAGTCATTCGATTATTTCCCGTAGACGTCTTTCCCGAAGCTTCGAGACACGATGGGGTTAAACGTGGATCTGTTTCGGCAGAAATTACACCTCAGCCTTCAATCTGAATTCCATCACCAGAACGAATCGTCCCCCCCTGTATGACAGACGCATACACACCAACATTCCCTTGATTCTGCTTGAGTGCCGTGCGAAGGATACCGGGATCTTTAGGAAGATCTCCCTGAGATAAGGTGGTCATTACACAACGGGCACAAGGCCCGGTAATACTCAGACGAACACGGTCTCCAATGGCAAGAATCTTCCCAATCCATGCATTTTCAGCAAACCCCTTTGTCTCATCAATCGTTTCGACTACGAGGTTGGGACGAAAGCGGGGCACAGCAAACTGTCCATCAAGATAGCCTTCACGAAGTCGGTTGAGCGTGGCAGTCGTAAGAATATGGACCATGGCCGCATCAAAAAATGTTCCTGCGGGAAGCGTGAAATCGGTCACGGTGTCGCGATGATCACGACCGTCGACATCCGGCCAGTATTCCTCAGAATGAGCAGTCCAAGACGTTGGGAGTGAGGACTGAACACCCTTGACTGTTCCTTGCTCGGTCGCGACTAGCATAACGTCTCGATTGAGCGCCTGAGAAAGCTGCTGATCGATATCGTGGAGCTCGCTGGTCAACGTCGTGCCGTCGGGTAATGTCATGTGGACAGGAGAAGCTTTTTCAGTCTCATGCATCACCTCAGGAAATTTTGCCTGAAAATTAAATAATGTCGGCCATTTTCTGGGGTTTTTCGCTGTGGCAATATTTCCATCCGCGTGATCTAAAATGGCATACGAGCGATCACCTATAATCCCACGATCCGCTACCTGAGCGACAAACAATTCCTCCCCCATCATCGACTTCACGGGGTATCGCCACATTGACGCAATGGTTCCTACTTCGGATGCTGTTGGATGAGTCAATGTTAGAACTCCTTTCTCACAACCATAAGGATTGGATCATAAAATCTTTCGAGAAATTCCCATACACACCTGTGCGTTCTATCACAGAACACCGTTGAATGAAAATGACTCCCTGTCAAGACGGAGTCCATCCCACAGGGAGCCTTGCACCAGACAAAATGACATGAAACACCATTACGGTATTTCAACAATATCAGGTTTCATCGAACCCAAGAGACCAAGCAATTCTTTCTGTTCCGCTTGAGGAACCTTGTACGTATCAAGTGCAGCCACCAGATCTTCAACCATCGCGGTAAAGTCCGCATCGCTAATTTGCATACCCTTGTGTGTTGTGACCATATCTCGACCGGCATATGTGCACGGTCCCCCAGTCGCCATACAGACTTGATCGACAAGATGTCCTTTCAATCGAGGAATATCGGTTGTCGCAAACCGCTCATTAATCCGATCATCCTTTGCCACATTCCCGACAAATTCATCGACAACCGCCGTAATAGCCGGTTTTTGCCCTAACCGGTCATACAACGAAGCCGTTGAGTGACCCGCAGGTGTTTCAAGTGTCGAACAGGCGACTGCAGTTATCAAAAGACCAGCGGCTAATCCTCTATGAATGTACTTCGCGAATAAACGCATACGTATTTCCCCTTCTTTCCTGTACGTAACGAAACTCATTTGCAATGACCTGAGTCACCATAACCCAGGACTCGGACAATCGGTCAACATCAAAGACGCAAGCCCATGAGAGAGGAACCTTCTCGGTTCCTCAGGATCCACCTTTGACATCAGCCATTGAGGCTCCGAAGTTGATGTGAAACACTTGATTGTCTAACAGTAATGCTGGAACTGACTTGACCCCTGCCGCTTCAGCTTCGGCGACTCGATTAGGATGCTCGGCAAAATGGATAATCTCAAGCTCATATTGTTTGCGGTCAATCGCTTGGGCCACCATTCCTTCGGCCTCGACACACACCGGACACCCTGCATGATAGAACGTAGCTTTTCTCATTGGACACTCCCTTGTAAGTGAAAATTGATATTTAGTATTGACTCGATACTATATGAAGTATCACATATTGCTTTTCATTTGTCAAATACGTATCGAGACGATACAATTGACTCATGAGCGTATCGGAGGTCCATGATATTCTAGAGCGATTGTGTAACCTTTTCCGGATGGAGATGAGAACGTTTGGCCTAAAATTCGGATTGCAGCCCGTGCAAATCGAGGCCTTGACGTATCTCACGCAATGCAATCGTTATTCAGACACGCCGCAAGCTGTGACTGAATTTTTGGGCCTCACGAAGGGAACGGTCTCTCAATCGCTTAAGGTCTTAGAGCAGAAGGGCTTATTGCGGAAGCAACAAGATCAGCAGGATAAGCGGATGGTTCATCTGACACCAACCACAAAAGGGAAAAAGCT
>BQIY01000518.1 GCA_021604265.1 Nitrospirales bacterium | reverse complement strand
CTGATGGTAGCCGATACGGTAGCCAGAACACTCTTCAGTCCGGCTGAGATTCCTGTTGGAGTGGTGACGGCTCTTGTGGGTGGTCCTGTCTTTCTCTATCTCCTCATGAACCGCCGGGCGCAGTTAGTCACATGAATAACGAAGACCATCAATCTACGACTTCAGCATTGTCTGTGCAGCACGTGACGTATCGGTATCAATCGTCTTTTGTCAAAGACTCAGAATCCGTTTTACGAGGGCTGAATTGTACGATTCAGACCGGAACGATACAGGGAATTCTTGGACCCAATGGATCTGGGAAAAGTACGTTCTTGAAAATTTTGGCCAGAGTCTTCTCCCTTCAAGAAGGAGAGATTAAGCTCTTTGGGCAAGATATCCAGCATCTCTCGCAGGCTGAAATTGCAAGAACCGTTGCCTTTGTTCCTCAAGAAACCCAGCAAATTTTTCCATTTACCATTGGAGAGATGGTGTTGATGGGGCGCTTTCCGCATCATGCCGGATTGGGCGGATGGCATTGGGAGGATCCTGAAGATTTGGTCATTGCGGAACGCGCCATGCAGGATCTTGATGTGGCGCATTTAGCCGACCGCCTGATTACCGATGTCTCAGGCGGAGAACGGCAACGGGCGATTATCGCACGGGCTCTTGCGCAAGACCCCAAAATTTTACTCTTAGATGAGCCGACGGCCTTTTTGGATTTACATCATCAGTTAGATATCGCCAGAATTCTTCGACGAATGAATCAAAGTCGTGGTCTGACGGTCGTCCTTGTCTCACATGACCTCAATTTGGCCAGCCAATATTGTGATCAATTGATGCTGTTCGATCATGGTCATATTGTGAAGGCAGGCACGCCGGAAGACGTGATCAAACCTGATGTTTTAGAACAGGTATATGGGTGCGAGGTCTTGGTCGATCGTCACCCTCAATCAGGTATGCCGAGAGTTTCATTGCCCGTATAGGGATTCGTCTCTCGTGAAGCGTATCGTGTGTCTCGTTTTTTCCTTGTTCTTGTGAGATACGAACGACGAGAGACGAGAGACGTTTTCATATTTAACTTTTAACAAAAGGAGGAGGAGCCTTTACGCATTAACGCTAGTCGTGACGGGGAAGCTGGTGTAACTCCAGCACGGTGCCGCCACTGTAAGCGGGGAGCAACTCTACTCAAGGCCACTATGGAGGTCCAATCCATGGGAAGGCGTAGAGACGCGATGATCCGCAAGTCAGGAGACTCAACGGCTAGACATTTTTTAACACCCTTCGAGTCAAAGGGAGGTGGGTTCATGATTGTACGGTCTTATCAAATTGGTGTTTGTGTCCTGCTTTTCGAGTTTTTTTCTGCCTTTCTTCTCCTGCCATTCACCTTGCATGCTGCGAGCAATGCAACACCTGAAGAAGTCCAACAGCTTGAAACGGTAGTCGTGACTGATACGAAAACGCCTACGCCGATCAGTCAAGTAACCAGTGCCGTTGAAGTGATTACGGCGGAAGACTTTCTACGTCGGAATGATCGGACCGTCATCGATGCTCTGGGCTTGAGCCCTGGGGCAGCGATCTTTTCTACTGGCGGATTTGGTGCAACGTCCACCTTTCGAATTCGCGGCGGAGAATCCGGGCAAACCTTGGTGCTCATTGATGGGGCCATTATAAATAGTGCCACGTTAGGTGAGGCGAACCTTGGGACGTTGACGACGGACAATATTGAATCGATTACGGTGTTACGAGGGGCTCAGAGCATGCTCTGGGGATCGGATGCTATGGGAGGGGTGATCGATATTCGAACAAAGCGGGGAGACGGGACGCCGGTGGCAAGAGTGTTTTCTGAGTATGGATCATTCAACTCCATTCGCGAGGGCGGAAGTTTTGCCGGACAGCTTGGGGCTGTAGATTTTTCAGTGGCGTTGTCTCGTTGGGATATGAGTAAGTTTTCTTCAATCAATTTTCGCCGTGGTGCCGAGGAGCGCGACGCTATGCGAAATTGGCAAGGGTCTTCGTTGATTGGCGTGAACACACCCTGGGATGGGCGTTTAGAGGTATCGTTTCGGTGGATTAATAATGATGTTGATATTGATAATCCGAGTACCTTTGGAGGGCCGTTCGATGTCTTAAAGGCAAAGTCAACGAGCCGTCGGTATATCTATAGCGGGACGTATCATCAGCCAATTACCGATTGGTGGGATCAAAAGGTGACGGTGTCGCAGGCACGAGAAACGGGGATCACGCAAGCAGGGACGAATCAACGTAGTCTCACCTCAGGACTCATGAGTACCCCGCCCGATTTTGGAAATTCAGATATTCGAACACGGAGTAATCGACTTGAATGGCAAAGTAATTTTTATATTGGGGAGCCGGTCGTTGTGACCGTGGGATATCAGTTTCGAGAGCAGCTCGGGAAAAACAAAGGCAGCTTTGCGGAGAAAGTTATCTCGAGTCACGCAGGTTTCGCACAGGCGCAGCTGAATCTGTTTGATCGGTTCTTTGCCACGGCCGGAGTTCGCCAAGATGCACATAATACGGCTGGAGACAAGACGACTTATCGCGTGACCGGTGGGTATTTATTAAAGGAAACAGGAACGAAATTGCGGGCGAGCTATGCCACAGGGTTTCGAACCCCTGATATCAATGAACTCTTTTTCCCAAACTTTGGCAATCCGAACTTGGTCCCGGAAACCAGTCAAAACTTTGATGTGGCGATCGATCAGACGCTGTTTCAAAAACGCATCAAGATGAGTGTCGGATATTTTTGGAGTCGTTATCG
>BQIY01000517.1 GCA_021604265.1 Nitrospirales bacterium | reverse complement strand
AATAAACGAGAGTCTTACATCATTCCGCCCATTCCACCCATGCCGCCCATGCCACCCATGCCGTGGTCATGACCACCGCCCATTGGGGCGTCAGCTTTTGGCTCAGGGAGATCAGTGACCATGACTTCAGTCGTCAGCATCAAGCCTGCGACACTGGCCGCATTTTGCAGCGCACAACGTGAAACCTTGGTCGGGTCAATTACGCCGGCTTCAACCATATCAACATAATCACCTACGGCGGCATTAAATCCGCGCGTAGTTGATTCGCCTTTGACTTTCTCGACAATCATGGAACCTTCTTCTCCGGCATTGATGGCGATTTGTCGAAGCGGCTCTTCTAATGCCCGCCTCACAATGTTAATGCCGACTTGCTGATCATGAGAAAGCTTCAGTGAATCGAGCGATGAGATGCAACGAAGAAGAGCGACGCCTCCTCCAGGAACGATTCCTTCCTCGACTGCGGCTTTGGTGGCGTGAAGCGCATCTTCGACGCGTGCCTTCTTTTCTTTCATTTCAGTTTCAGTGGCAGCTCCAACATTGATGACGGCGACACCACCAACCATCTTCGCCAGGCGCTCTTGAAGCTTTTCTTTATCATAGTCAGATGTGGTTTCTTGAACTTGCGTTTTAATCTGCTTGACTCGCGCTTCAATACGCTTCGGATCACCAGCGCCCTCGACGATGGTCGTGTTGTCTTTGTCAATCGTGACTCGTTTGGCACGACCAAGATCCGTGAGTTTCACATTCTCCAGTTTCAATCCCACTTCTTCAGAAATGACTTGTCCGCCAGTTAATGTCGCAATATCTTCCAGCATGGCCTTTCGACGGTCACCAAATCCTGGGGCCTTCACAGCTGAAACATTCAACGTACCGCGAAGCTTATTAACGACCAATGTTGCTAACGCTTCTCCGTCAACATCTTCAGCAATGATGACTAAAGGTTTGCCCATTTTGGCGACCTGCTCAAGGATTGGAAGCAAGTCTTTCATGGCACTGACTTTTTTCTCATTGATCAGCAAGAAGGCGTCTTCCAAGGAGGCT
Source organism: Nitrospirales bacterium (assembly GCA_021604265.1). The sequence goes on along the minus strand of BQIY01000517.1, from coordinate 1,721 downwards.
TCCATACGCTCGGCATTGGTCACGAAGTAGGGAGAGATGTAGCCGCGATCAAACTGCATGCCCTCGACAACATCAAGTGCGGTGGTCATGGACTTCGCTTCTTCGACCGTGATGACACCGTCTTTCCCGACTTTATCCATGGCTTCAGCAATCAGGTCACCAATGGTATGGTCATTATTAGCGGAAATAGAACCAATCTGTGCGATTTCTTTTTTGTTTTGACACGGCTTGCTAATTTTGCTCAGCTCACCGATGACCACTTCAACAGCTTGATCGATGCCGCGCTTCAGGTCCATAGGATTCGCACCGGCGGTGATATTTTTCACCCCTTCACGGAAAATCGCTTGAGCGAGAACCGTTGCCGTTGTGGTTCCATCACCAGCCACATCGCTGGTTTTGCTTGCCACTTCTTTGACAAGTTGAGCACCCATATTTTCATAGGGATTTTGTAATTCAATTTCTTTTGCCACGGTCACACCGTCTTTAGTGATCGTAGGCGCGCCAAACTTTTTATCGAGAATGGCATTTCGTCCTTTGGGCCCGAGAGTGGCTTTTACGGCATTGGCTAATTGATTGACGCCGTTAAGAATAGACGCCCGTGCTTGCTCACTGTACTGGAGCTGCTTTGACATATGGTCCTCCTTACCTCATCATGCACGCGTGATCCGCATGCATGTCTGGTGTCTTAAAGTGACAAATTAAATAGATTGTAATGATTAGTTGGTTTCAAACACGCCCAAAATGTCTTCCTCTTTTAGGATGAGGCAGTCATCATTTTCAATTTTGATTTTGGTTCCAGAGTACTTGTCGAATAAGACTTGGTCGCCAACTTTAATATTCTCGACGTCAGGGCCAGCAGCTTCAATCGTCCCACGTTGAGGTTTTTCACGGGCAGAGTCAGGAACATAGATCCCTCCAGCCGTACGCTCTAATTCTTCGGTGTATGTGACAAATACACGGTCGCCCAGAGGCCGAAACCCCTTTGCACTGCTTCCAGACTTTTCTTCTTTCTTTTCTTTCGTTGATGCTGCCATGTGGAAACTCCTCCTTTGTTTAAACACAAAACTACAATGTATTTTGACTAAATATAGGCCCTTGCGAGCACACCGATCATTTTAGCCACATCAATAGGAGCCAGATAAGGCCATTCTGGGGGAAGTCAAGAGGTTCAGTGAAGATATTTTTTGTCCGTATGCACAGAATGTGGTGGAATACGAGCTTTCCGATATGAGGACACGCTGACGTTACAACTGAATTTGGTCGAAATCTTTGAGATTTTCCTTCATAAATACTCGTAAACGTTTAATTATTTTGGCTTCTACTTGGCGAGACCGTTCCTTGGTAATTGAATACTTTTGCCCCAACTCTTCAAGTGTTAGAGGATTTTCAGAGAGAAGTCGATTCCGGAGGATATCTTCTTCTCGTTCACTCAACGTTTTGGCAAATTCTCCTAATTTTTTTCGGAAGAGAACACGTAACTGAGTATCCCCCACTTGCTCGTCGATATCCGGCTGTGAAGAAGGAAATAAGTCATAAAAGGTGCCTTCGCTGTCATCAGTCAAAGGTTGATCCAATGAGAGTTCCCAGCTTCCTAAGCGCTGGTCCATCTCAATGACATCACGTTCCCGTACCTGTAATCGATCGGCGATCAATTTGGGGTCCGGCACAAATCCTTGCTGCTCAAGTTTGGCTTTTTCTTTCTTGAGATTGAAAAAGAGTTT
>BQIY01000516.1 GCA_021604265.1 Nitrospirales bacterium | reverse complement strand
CCACAATATGCCCATCGACCGATTTATTGACAACATCTTCAATTTCCCGACCCTCGCGGAAACCTACCGGGTCGCCGCACTCGACATCGCCAAACAACGCCAACACTGAACAACTGGTTTCTTGTATTTGGAGGGTATGTTCCCAGCATCGAACCCGTCATCATTGGATGATGAATGGTTCGGCCATGGATAGATACACAGATTGAAGGAGGAAGGCCCTATCGGAGCGCTACCCCCATGATGGCAGGAATCTTCTCAAACATCCTCAGAACCGGTAGCTGAGTTCAAGCATGTGCAGATCCACTCCGCGATTATTGCTCCCGTATATTGCGGCATCTGACATATGATGAAACCGATATCCGGCGGATATCCTCCAGGGAAGATGATAGGTAATGCCACCATGCCCGATAATTTGAACGGGTCCGCCAATATCCTGTCGGCCATATTTTTCCTCGCTCAGATACGCCGCGCCACCGCCAATATCGAAGGTGAATCTCCAACTTGGCTTCGAAAACGCAAGCCCAGGGCCGACCTCCCCGATAAACCCTGAGTCTCCTGCCGCTCTCAACGTTCCGGCAGAAACATTCAGCCTGAAACGGATATCCCATCCGGAAGAAAAATCCCAACTCCAAGGAGTTCCGACCACGGCAAACACGTCGTATTGTTCGAAATCTTCCTTTTCGGTGGGTGGAATGCCTAACGTTTCAGAATTGATCCCTCCTCGTATCCCAACGGAAAGTAATTCCGTCTCTTTTGTGTGGGCCAAGCCCGAAAAAATTACCGTGAGACACACCGTCATCACCAAGACACCGGTTATCGTTGCTGGGACTTTGGACTCGATTTTCCTTCTCTCCACAGTTGGTCCTTTTGTTGTATTATGATAACAGCTCATCACATCACCATTCGCCGGCAAAATGGACAAGTCTTGATTTGTGTACCGCATGCTCGTCCCTTGACGCATCGCCACTTGAGGCCAGAGAGAGGTTATTCACGATCTTTCCACACGTGAAACTTCTCTGCCCCCTGAACGAGGTCTGTGAGAAAAAATTATAAGAGGGGATTACAAAAATAATGACAATGGTGTGGTGTAATGAGGGGGTAGACGATGAGGCGATTCTATCATATTCTCACTCGCCTGTCGTCCCCCCTTTAAGACTCAGGGGAAGGAAGTCAACACGGTCAACGAACTTTTCGATTTTTTGAGGCCGTCTATCCCGAATTCGAAGGTGACGGCCCTTTCTCGTTTCCTCCATTCACGCCTAACAGACTTTCTTCACTCGGACCAAACATGTGTTAGTTAGCCAATACCAGGGGCCAGGTCTTCATCAAGCCTCTCTTTTTGGGACTCGTTATAGGCTTTCTCAGCATCGTCTAACGCCGTGGATTGTTGGATTTCTTGGACCTCTTTTGGAGTAAGATATTTTAATGCCGTGGCGCCAAGCACCTTTTTCTCAGCGGTACCCTTTAATTGAATATGAATCAAGGCATCTGCCCCCATACGTTGCGCCTTCTTCACAAGAGCAAAATGGAGTTCATCCCAATTCACTTTCGATTTATCAGGAGATTGTCCGACCTCTATCTCATCCAACGTCTCATAGGGGACAATGGGCATTTCATCAAGTATTTCAACAACTTTATTGAGGTAAGTCTGGTCATCTGGCGGGGGGACATTTTCAATAACAGGTTCAGAACGAGGGTATCGGGCCGCCTCCACATCAAAATCCTTCAATCGCATGGCGGCCAATGCCGCCTCGTGAGGATTACTGCTTCCTGATAACCGCTTGAGTTTCTCTACTCGCGCAAGAGCTTCTTGCAGGCTCATTCTGGCCCCACTTTTCCGCAGAGCATTCACTGGCATTTCACAACTCCATGATCGCTTGCCATAGGTCTTCCGTGGCTCATTTTAAAAAGGTAAGAATATTTTCATAATCAACCGTCCTTAGGTCTTGAATACAAGAAGAAGCCGTTAAATAGCAGATGGACCTAAGCTTTTGCTGTTTTTTCTACCTTCCCAGGATTCAGGTTGTCAAATGGTCTTTTGGAACGGACAACAAGACTCCCCATCCCCAAAGTCCTTCCCCTTCCTTAGGCTGGCGAACGGCCAATGGCCATGGAAACCACAAGTTGACCTTGGGCCACCGACGACCTTCAAGGACTTTGGCTAATCGGCCAACACCTCATATTCCAACATTAGGAGCCAGGATAATGTCTTTGACCCCAGAAGCTTCCCTAACTAAAATTGAGATTTAAAGCCCCTGTGAGACTCTGATGGGTCGGGAAATGTGGAATGAACACGGGATCAGCGCGAACAGCTTTATTCCGATTAGCTTAGCCGGACACATTCTCGGTCATGGAATCAATAACGACTTATTATCCCTCATTCATTCGCTCAACCGTGTTCCTCTTGGATTCTGATCTGTCTATTTACCACCGGCTGCCTGGTGGTTCCTCCCTCTCAATCCTACGCTACGAGAATACCCTCATTCACTATGAACCTGAGTTGGGATGAATATCAGCAATCTCCAGGGTCCAGGGGCAGACCCTAGCGGTGAACGCAACCCACCCTGGCAAAAATCCAATGCGCACCTCACCCCAGGAACCAATCTAAAAATTCTCGCTATGAGGAAGTGGAGCCTGGCACCTGGATCAAGTTATTTTCACCATACAGTTGAATGCCATGACTGTATTTACAGTCGTCATTTTGATTAGGAGTTAGCCGAACCCGATGATCGCAACCGGAAGAAAGGACATTCATGAACCAATCCTCAAATACCG
>BQIY01000515.1 GCA_021604265.1 Nitrospirales bacterium | reverse complement strand
CTTAGGCGTGATCTTTCTTTGCAGTGTCCGTCGGAGTGCCAAGAGAGAGATGATGCCAAGAATCGCGAATAAGACCCATTGGCTCCAAGCTGCTTCCGCAAGGCCTAACCAGACAACGGCACTGACGACGAGTGCGGCCGTGCCAAAAAACAAAAAGTAAAAATTACCGAGCCCTCCCAGGGTCAAAATTTCCAACCCTAAGAACGCTAGTCCGAGTAACGCCCAATGCCACCAAATCATGCCATCATCTCCTAGACCAACATCTTATACTCCCTATGATAGAGGAAAGAGTCCCATTGGTATAGTTCTTTTCGATTGAAACATGAGAAGACATGGAGTAAGTATTGATGGGTAGTGATGGAGTTTCCTGAACAGTCAGACGGGAAAGAACCATGGTATTTCATGCGTCTAGCTATAGAGCCCGCCTGCCCATTGTTCATACCCGTTGAGGTATATCGTGGGACGGCGTTCGTTGGTGCCAATCATTTTTTCGGTTTCTTGGGACCATCGCGGGTGAGGAATGGCTGGGTTCACGTTTGCGACGAGATCATATTCTTGCGGCGCCATGGTATGCCAAAATGTGGCGGGTTGTTCGGCAACAAGCTCCAAGGAGACAACGGATTTAATACTCTTGAATCCATACTTCCAAGGTGTGACCAGCCGAATTGGGGCTCCATGTTGTTTGGGCAGCGGATGTCCATAAATGCCTGTGGCAAGCAGCGTCAGTTCGTTAGCGGCTTCCTTAATGGTGAGGAACTCTCGATAAGGCCAAGGTCCATAGCCTCGTTGTCCCATAGCCACCTTCGGGGAGTAAAACGAGGTGAAGCGAATGAACCGTGCCGTACTCAAGGGCTTCACGTGATCGAGTAATGCCTTGAGAGGAAATCCTGTCCACGGGACGGCCATCGCCCACGCTTCAACGCATCGATGACGGTAGATTCGTTCTTCGAGCGGCATTGTTCGAAGTAAATCGTCAACGGACAGTTTTTTCGGTTTCTGAACTAGTCCTGTAATTTCAATGTCCCAAGGACGAGGTTGAAAGGGGCCAACGCGTCGCCAGATATCATCTTTGGCTTCGCTAAATTCGTAAAAATTATTGTATTGTGCGGCAATATGTTCAGCCGTCATTTGCCGGTCAAGTTCAAAGAGGTTGTTTCGTGGAGCGGGGTACACGTCCTTATCAATTTCGGATAATTCAAAGTTTTTTGGATTTTTCGAGAACCGCTCTTCGCTGACCTCGACAGAACATCCTGGAAGACCACTGGTTAGAGCTAAGGCTCCCAAGCCCATCAGTTTCAGGTACGTTCGGCGGCTGACCGATTGATCATACAGGGACTCGGATGTGGCCTCACGTTCAGGAATTCGCCAAGCTGGTGGAAGAATGATATTTGACATAGACGCTCTCTCTTGAACGATTGCTAGTATCAGGCTATCCTTGAGTTGGGCTGAGGGTCAAGTTGTAGGCTGATTGACAGAAGGTGTGCTGATTTCATCCAGGTGTAGGTGGAAAGAATGATTGCTCATGCGTGACAGCCAATAAAGAGGCGAGGAAAACAATGGTGGATGTGACAACAATACTGGGATTGATGGCCGGAGCCTTAACGACCACCGCATTTTTGCCTCAGTTAATCAAAACCTGGAAAACCCGTTCTGCGGACGATGTCTCACTTGGCATGCTCCTCACGCTCTGTACCGGTATCATTCTTTGGATTATCTATGGTGTGTCGATCAAGGATCTACCTCTCATTGTCGCGAACGCCGTGACCTTCATTTTGGCGTTTACCATCCTTTGCCTGAAAGTTCGATACCGATCGCAACGTGTGTCTTGACTTTTCCTATTGCCATCTCTTTCCTGGTAAAGTTTCCTCTGATCTTCTTTCAGCTTCTGTATCGGAAGCGCATGTGTGTGCAGAGAGTCGACTTTTTACATCTCAATCGGGTTTTTGATACGAAGGAACATATGGCCGATAAAGAACAGTTACGATTAATCAGATTGGGAGTCGAGGCATGGAATAGCTGGCGCCTGGAGTATCCATCGATTCGCATTGATTTGAGTGGTGCCGATCTCTCAGGTATGGATCTTTCTCACGTTGACCTCAATGGGGCCAACCTTCAAGACATTACACTTGATGAGGTGAATCTTGCCGAAGCGGTGTTGATTGGCGCAAACTTATCGGAATCAAGTCTTGTTGAAGCGAATCTTGCAGATGCGAATTTGAGTCATGCCAACGTGAGCGACGCCGACCTTCTCAAGGTTATTCTCATCGGAGCTGACCTCACCAGAGCCCACCTGGCAAAAACCGATTTCAGTGAAGCCAATCTGACAGGAGCGAATCTCACGGAAGCGAACCTGCATTTAGCCAACTTGTCTCGGGCTAGACTAGTCGATACCAATTTAGCAAAGAGTAAAGTGCGAGAAGCGAATCTTGAGAGAGCCGACCTTCGTCGTGCGAATCTCGGCGGCGCTGATTTTGCCCAATCATGTCTTGAGCAGTCGATTCTTGAAGGGGCCAACCTTGAAAAGGTTTCGTTGATTCAGGTGAATTTTCAGGCCGCTGACTTCCACGGTGTGCAAAACCTCGATGTCGTGCAGCTATCAAAAGCTCAATCTTTGTCAAGCGCAAAACTTGACTCAGCAATTCTCGAGCAGCTGCAACAAACCTATCCTCAGCTTCTTCGGTAAAAGATCACAGTGTTCGTTCGCTTCTTGATGAAGCTTTCTCGATTCGAGAAGGGTTGGCGTGCGAGAGAGAAGCCGTGCCGATGAGTAAGTCGGA
>BQIY01000514.1 GCA_021604265.1 Nitrospirales bacterium | reverse complement strand
TCGCAGCCAGTGATGATATTCGAAAGAACGACTAAGCCGCAGAAGTTCACTTCTTTGGGATACCCTTCCGTGAAGACTTTGGGTTGTTGGCAGCCGTAGGCACAGACGAAGAATTTCGTCGGTGAGGATGCCGGTTTGATGGATGTCTATCTATCTGTAGGAGCAAGCTAAAGTATTTTTAGCCGTCTTATATCCAATTATTCAGATAGACCAGTTGATCAACCAAGTCTTCGGCCGAAAAGGTGTTGAGCAAGGAAAGCAGAGCTTTCACATTGTTCCTTGGATTATCCTGTGTGGCAACAATGATCCCTGAGTGGTGATTCCCTGTGTTCAGGATCTCGTAATGCAAGCGTGGGAAATCTGAAGAATTGTATGAGATTATTGCATAGCTGTTTTTTGTGGCGAACTGAATTTGCTGAAGGTCACTTGTTCCTGACAACCCTGCCTCAATAGTGGTGTGAGTTTCCCAACCACGAAGAATGAGTGCATGAGCAATGAGGTGGTGAACATCTTCATCAAGGTAGACTTTAAGAGGTCGCATCTGATGGCGTAAGGGTGGGAGGGTATTGATGAGCCTTTCGGTGTGGATCAGTTAGTTCTGAGATTTCTTGGTCAATTTGTGTACGATGATCATAATAGAAGGAAAGAGCATCATAGACCTGTGCTGGTGTCAGGTGAGAAAATGCAATCAGAATCTCATCAACGGAAAGGCCGCGTCGATGATTTTGGATGAGAGAGCTTACTGGGAATCGTGTGCCCTTGATGATGGGACGTCCGCCATGGACACCTTCCACGCGTTCGACGTAGGGATGGCTCACTTCTACAGGCTCGCCTGTGCTCATCTTTTCTCCTTTAACTATTGATGATAGTACGCTCAATAGATCTCGTCAATATTGCGTCTTCTTGCTCAATCGGCTTCAGGCAATGTGGCTGTGCCAATGTTTGTGCGAGACCTCAGTCGTATCGTTGTGCATGTGAGGAAGTTGCTGTGAAGAACTTTCCTCGGTTTGCTAAGGTTTTCGGTTCACGATACTAATTGAATGCCAAGAACCGGTCGCAGCCAGTGATGATATTCGAAAGAACGACTAAGCCGCAGAAGGTGACTTCTTTGGGATACCCTTCCGTGGAGACTTTGTGTTGTTGGCAGCCGTAGGCACAGACGAAGAATTTGGCGCCAGAGGAGGCGAGTGCGACGAGGGGTGGGTTTTGGAGGTTTTTGACGCCTTCGTCAATTAAATAGAGGTAGACATCCACACCTGAGCGAAGGGCTTCTTCTCCAAGCTTCGTCACTGTTTCAGCGTTAGGGTTTTCAGGCGGAGTCGAGAGCAGAATGCCGAGTTTCTTACCTTTGAGGGACAGATCAGCTGGGAGGGGTAGTGACATCGTGATGCAGAGGTCGAGGGTGTTGGATAATTTCAAAAATTGAATGTACGTGGAACTATGGAGGCTGTCAAGCATATCTCTTTTCAGGGAGTTGCTTGACGATGTTTTCGACCCACTCCTATAATGATGCAGCTTATTGATTGTTGTTGCCTAAGTTATGTAAGGAGTGATGGAAGGCACGATGGCTGAATTGACCCATTTTAATGATGCAGGACGAGCCCGTATGGTTGACGTGTCGCAGAAGGTGTCGACCGAACGGATTGCGACAGCGCAGGGGAAAGTCCTGTTACTTCCAGAAACTCTTGAACGAATTCAAAGTGGGAGAATTGCAAAAGGTGATGTGTTAGCGGTGGCGCAGGTTGCGGGAGTGATGGGTGCGAAGCACACGCCTCACCTGATTCCCATGTGTCATCCTCTTTTGCTGACGAGTGTGGATGTTGACTTTCAAGAAGATCCACAGCCAGATGTGTCTGGTCACTGTTCAATCATGATCGTTGCCACGGTGAAGACGACTGGAGGCACTGGGGTGGAGATGGAAGCCTTAACGGCTGTGTCGGTTGCGGCGTTGACGATTTATGATATGTGTAAGGCGGTAGATAAAGGTATGAGTTTTGGTGATATTTGCCTGCTCTCTAAGTCTGGCGGGAAGTCTGGGACGTATACTCGTCCGATGTAATGTTGGGTGATGGCGGTATGAACGTAGGTGTTATGATCTGATATGCTGACGATAAAGTTATTTGGAATGGTCAAGATGTTGGCTCAGCAACAGAAGGAATTATCGCTTGATCTGCCTGGTGGTCAGACCGTTAAAGGTTTGGTTGAAGTTTTGAATGCTGAGTACCCAGATATTGGAGACCTGATTCTCAAGAAAAAAGTGCTGGTTTCTGTGAATCAAGAGATCGCCCATCCTGATACGGTGATTGATGGGGCAGACGAAATTGCGTTATTGCCGCCGTTTTCTGGTGGATCGTGAGTGAATGAGAGAAGGGCAATGTTTACCGACGTGCTGCGCATCTATTGTTGTATGCGTGATAGGGGAGTCCTAGACGATGTCTGTTGAAACAGAAGAGGCGATGTTGGTTCGAGTGCAGGCAGAAGATTTTTCAGTGGATGAGGAAATCAATCGTGTTCGTGCACGCTCGACTCGCATTGGCGGAATCGCGACATTTCTGGGTACGGTGCGAGATCGGTCAAAAGGACGTGATGTAAGATTGCTCACCTTTGAACATTATGAAGGGATGGCGCAGAAAACACTTCGAGAAATTCGAGAGCGGGCGTTACAGGACTATGATGTCATCGAAGTAATAATTCTGCATCGATATGGCGCGATTGATATCGGCGAGAATGTGGTCTTAATTGTCGTGGGAGCTGAACATCGTGCCGATGCGTTTAAGGC
>BQIY01000513.1 GCA_021604265.1 Nitrospirales bacterium | reverse complement strand
AACCATGACTTGGAACTGTTTCGTTTCGCCTCCCCAGATATTGACTTCGACGACACCTGGCACGGCCTGAAGTCGTCTGGCAATATCCCACTCCAAGAGTGTTCGGAGAGCCATGGGACTGTATGACTCGCCACGCAGAGTAAATTGATAGACTTCACCCAAGCCTGTCGTCAGAGGTCCCATCATGGGTTTGCCATAGATAGACGGGATATCTTCAGACGCCTCAGCGAGACGCTCGTTGACGAGTTGACGGACAAAGAAAGGATCTAAGTCTTCTTCGAAAATTGCTGTGACGGCAGATAACCCATACCGTGAGACTGATCGAATTTCTTTCAATCCAGGGAGACCGCTTAGGGAGGTTTCAATTGGAAATGTAATGAACTGTTCCACTTCGAGTGGGCCGAGCGCCGGTGAACGGGTGAGGATTTGCACTTGCACGGGAGTCAGATCAGGAACGGCATCAATCGTCAGCTGGTTCAATGACCAGACGCCTGTTCCTGTGACGAGGAATAACGCGATGAGCGTGAAGAAGCGATAATGAAGAGAGAGCGTCAGTAACCGTTCCATATGGGGGCAAGAAGGGCAGAGTCTTGTTTAATGCCCTTCGATCGATCCTCCAAGTAAAGCATTTTTCAAGTCAAACACGCCTTGAGTCACAACTCTGTCACCTAACTGAATGCCTTGTGTAATTTCCACAAGGCCTCCCCCTTCTTGCCCAAGTTTAATCAACACAAAGTCATACCCCGTTTCTCTTTGAACAAAGACTCCACGTTTGCCTTTCACCATGGTGACTGCCGTATCGGGAATCGACAAGACCGGAAGTTGTTCATCCCGTAATTGCACGTCGACATATTCATTGGGTTTTAATCGTCCTTGCTGATTCTCGACATCAAATCGGACCCGTACGGTTCTTGTGGCTTCCTCCGCCACTGGTGAAATGTAAGCCAACTGCGCTGTGATAGGTTTCCCTCCACGTGGAACGACTGTGCCCTGATCACCTTCGGAAAACTGACGCGCTTGTTCGATCGGGAGATTGGCAAAAACCCAGACCCGACTGGTATCAACAATTTCAAAGAGTTCTTCTCCCACCGACACCCCTTGCCCTAACACGACTTCTTGGTGAGTGATCGTTCCGTCAAGTGGAGCACGAAGAATATACTTATGACCTTCCAGGTGGCTGCCATGTTCCAGTTCATGTAATTCCTTGGGTGTGAGTCCCATATTCAATAATTTTTCTCGCACATGCTGAAAGACGGCTTGTGTTTCGATCGCGGTGCCTTGATCTTCTAGGACACGGCGTTGGGAGACGATCTGTTCTTTTACTAATTGTTTCGTACGAGTGAAATTTTTTCTGGCGACATCTCGTTTCGCTTTGGCGACGAGATAATCTTGAACAAGTTCATCCAAGATTAAACTTTCAATGGCGACTAACGGTTGACCTTTCAGTACGTGTTGTCCAAGTTTTCCGGTGAGTGTTTCCACCTGGCCGGGGATGAGTGACGCGACTTTTGCGACGAGATTCAAGTCTAACGTGACGTTCCCCGGAGCGGTCACTATATGGGGGGTGAGTCGTTCAATGGCTTCTTCCGTACGTATGCGTTCCTTCGCCTTTGATGACACATCGTCAAGATGAATGCTGGCTTCTGAAGTTGTTGTAGATGCCGGAGCCCTATCATGATCAGCCGTCACGATGTCTGAGGAGATGTCGGAATTGGTGGGCTCAGAGCAACCGAGAAAAAGAAGCACGGTGAATAGCCTAAGTATTTTCATGGCGATATTCTTGTCAGTGACTCATGAATAACACGACCTCGTGACAAATGAAGAAGGCGCGACAAAATGAGAGGCACGCATGTATGCGATGCACGATGTCCGGTCATTGAAGGGTGGCGGTATTATGCCGAGTGGGTCGGTGGAGGGCGGATAGGGTTGTGGGAATGGATGAGTCGAATGGGTGGTGCACGTTCCGATGTGAGCTGTAACGAACGTAACGCGGATACGATAGATGAAGCCTCATGTACGACTGGAAGAAAGGCTAATGGCTGATCAGTCGTTGTCAAAGAATCATGAAAGGAAGCACTCAGGATCGAAAATCCTATTTCATCATGATTGAGCGGATGGGTCTGAGCATGATCACAATGGGGAATGTTTTGCGAACCTTCCTCTGCTGGAAAGTCAGGGGTGGAATGATGATGATATTCGCACTCAAGATCTTGGCAAAACACAGAATGGAACAGCCCGCCATGTTCGTGGGCTTGGCTTCCATGCGCATGATCGGCTTCTGGGTGGATATGAATGAGTGGAAAGGCCACAAGCCACAGCACTAACCATATGTGGCTCATGTTTCTCATCATTTGAATGAGTGTCGTCATTTGTCAAGATGAAGAGTTGGAAGTTTCAATATCGTGATCTTACCATCTCATGTTGGTTATTACCATCATTCATCCGTGGGGCCATGTCCAATTACGAATTTCTGGCATGTCATTTCCATATTGGTAGATATGCGTTTTGTGATCAATTTTTTTATCGCGAATCGCTTGCTTTGCGTATGCGGCAAGAGTGCCAAGCTTGGGAACTCGGTCGATCACGTCAGCCACAAGATGGAAGCGATCAAGGTCATTGAGCACGACCATGTCAAATGGTGTAGTTGTTTTTCCTTCTTCTTTATAGCCACGGACATGGAGATTCTTATGATTTGTTCGACGATAGGTGAGACGGTGGATGAGCGATGCTACAGAAGGGACAGCGCACCCAAGTCATTCGAGTTGACGGGTTGACGCTCTGGATTCAGG
>BQIY01000512.1 GCA_021604265.1 Nitrospirales bacterium | reverse complement strand
ACCGGGGTTGCGTCGGCATAGGCATAACTTGCCGGAGAAATAAAAATAGCCAGCCACACACACAACAAGACATGCATACGTTTCAAATTACCAACTCCTATGAACTCGTTCAGAATTAATCAGAAAGATGATTGTTAGGATTAAAAGCGCTGGGATCGGGTAAGCCCCGTTTTAAAATCGTAAATGGTCCAGCAAGGGCTGAAACCCATTTCTTTGGCGTACAGCATTTCTTATTTTCCAAAATATCCCACGAACCACGCTTGACGATCAATTCACCATTTAAGAGACTCAAATCAATTCCTTCAGGGTTTGTCACACCAAACGCTTGTCTGCGAGGCACACGGACTTGAATTTCTTTATCACTCCATGACACGACCTGCGCAGCCAGTCCATTGAGAATCACTTCACTACGTGAAACATCTGCATCTAATCGATAGATTTCCCAATCATGCCCTTTTTGATTGATACTTAACTTTGTGGGTTCGGCAATTTTCAAAAAACTTCCAAACCCTGAGCCCTTAATCGTGACAACTTCGTCTAATCCCGCTGACTTCGGAGAGTACGATGTGACCGTGGGCTCGACAACCGTAAATGTACCGGCAACAAGTTTCACCACATCATGAGCTTTACAGCAGGTTCCATCATCTTGAGGAAGAGACGCTCCTCGCTTCACGACCACTTCCCCACTCTTTGCACTGTAAGGAACCCACACATCAATTTGATTATCAAGCCATCGATGAATGACCGCAGGAACACCGCCAACCTCAACACCATTCCCCCCGGTTTCAAAGTCAAAGGCATACGCAGTGGTCCCGCCTTCTGATAAGACGCCGAAATGCTGTCCCTTGATCGTCAGCAATGTGCCGATAGGGCCACGTTGAGGACTGAGTTCAGAAACTTCACTCTCCTGAAGGGTAAAGTGGGCAACCTCCCGGGTGTCGCCTTGATTTGTTAGTGTCACTGGACCGCTCTTCGCATTTAACGGAACATGAATCACGATCGTACGATTCGTCCATTGCGCGATACCTGCAGGCTGACCGCCAATCAACACCGATGCATCTGCCGGCAATGTCTCCCCGAAGTCTTGACCTGACAGCACAACTTTACTCCCAACCGGACCTTCTGTCGGTTGGATCGAAATTTTGGGAATTACGGTTAGCGGAACCGCGTTGCTCAGAATATAATCAACAGGGGCACAACACGATCCATCAGGCAACGGGTCAGAGGAAGCCAAACGAACCTCAACATTCCCCGTACCCGCATTGGCCGGAATAGCGACTTCGATTTTATTCTGACGCCACCGTTGAACTTGAGCCCGAATCCCATTAACCAACACTTGATTGACTCCAAACATCGTATTGGGATCGCGCGAACCAGCAGTATTGCCAAAGTTTTCACCATGGATCACCAGGGTTGAGCCAGCCTCGGCTATTGCGGGTTCGAGCCGGCTAATCTGGATTTGCTGTACCGTAAAAGACCCGACAGCAATTTCGGCATCTCCATTAATGACCGTCACTTGGCCAGTCTTCGTCTTGAGGGGAACTTTTACCATAATAAAGTCGGGTTCCCATTGCTGAACAAGAGCCGACACGCCATTAAACTCTACCCGGTTGTTCTGTGTGGATTGAAAGTCTCCAAACTCCCCTCCACTGATGGTCACAGTCGTTCCCAATGGTCCAGATTCTGGGTGAAGTTCCGCATAGATGATACTAGGAAAAAAGGCAGAAACAATGAAGCCCACGATAAAAAGAGCAAATTTATTGTTCATAACCAAAAACCCTTATGATGTTAAAATTGAATTTCGTAGAGGAAAATACTAGGAATATATCAAGAAGGACGATGAGACCGCCTCCATGGCCGAAAACCCGCGATACCTCCTATTTACACACACTTTTACGTGGTGAATACTTTTGGAAAGACTATATCAAGCAGTCTTTTGGGGAGTCAAACAACGAACGTGAGGCCGAAAGAAACGGTACGTTGACGTGAATACCACATGAGGGTGAAAGTCAAAAATAGAAGCAGAAACTGATACAGAGTTTGAAGACGAGCTGTTCGTACTAAAACTTTCCAGGAATCATTGACACATCAAATGACCACCTGAACAATCAACTCAAGTTCAACCGGAGCATGAAGTGGAAGCTCAGCCACGCCAACGGCAAGCCGCGCATGCCGTCCTGATTCGCCAAACACCTGCACTAAAAAGTCGGAGGCGCCATTAATCACCGCCGGCTGCTCAGAAAAGCCGGCCGCCGAAGCCACATGTCCGGTCATTCGCACAATCCGCTTCACTCGATCCAATGTCCCAAGCTCCTGCTGCATGATCGCGAGCGCATTCAGGACCGCCACCTGCGAAGCCTTTTGGCCTTGCTCTGTATTCAACTCCTGGCCAAGCTTCCCAGTCATCGTTAGCGTCCCGTCGTGAAAAGGCAGGACTCCACTCACAAAAAGCAATTCGCCGGCTAAACAGGCCGGAACATATGAGGCCAGCGGCTTGGGAGCCGCCGGAAGAACGATGCCAAGTTCTTGTAATTTCTCTTCAATAGTCATCACGATCAAAGCAAACTTTCACGAAGCTTGCTTACGACGTTTTTTCTGATACTTTTGGACCGCCCGGTTGTGCTCAGCCAACGTCACCGAAAATTGATGGCTCCCATCATTTTTGGAAACAAAGTAGACATAGTCTGAGGGCGTCGGATACAACGCCGCATGAATAGCCGCCTCACCTGGATTTGCAATAGGACCAGGAGGAAGACCACGAACTTGATAGGTATTATAGGGGCTATCGATAG
>BQIY01000511.1 GCA_021604265.1 Nitrospirales bacterium | reverse complement strand
TCGGTTGAGGACCTGATAGGAGCGCCCTGCCATGATTTGCCCTTCCAGATCATCCGGGTTTTTGCGAAGTCGTTCTTCGAGTTTTGCCACCATTTCTAATGGATTGGGGCCGCCTTCGCCTGGGGTTTGGGCTTGAGACGCGGTCAGTTTTTCTAACGCTTGTATTTGTACCCACAAATACGTCCCTAAGGAAGAAAAGAGCACAATCAATGCGCAGATGGTTGCAGGTATCCATATTTTTCTTCGATGTGGGGTCGTCTGAGGAGCATTGGCTTCATCGGCCGCATCCTTCTGCAGCAATTCAAGCCGGTCAAGCACTTGAAGGAGACGGTGTTCATCGGTGGCCTTAAGACGGGAATGATCTTCTGGTTCCATCCGCTTTTGAGCCAATTCCACATCGAGTTCTTGTAATGAGCGGACGAGCACTTCACGTTCGACGACTAAATCAGCGAGCTCTTGATGTCGCTCGTCATTGTGAAATGGAGAGAACGGATTGGGATCTTTTCGCCAAAACGGAGACGTAATCGCCACAATGACAACAATAAGGATGATGATAACGGGAATAAGTAGCATCGTGTTTTGTTCGTGAACGCGTTAGGAGTGGTGAAGTTCCCGTTCGATTCGTTTCCGGGATTCCTGATCGAGAGGGGGAGGCTGTTGTTGTGGAGTTGGTGCTTGGGGTTTGACCCAAAGCTTCACTTCTTTATAGAGGAAAAATCCACCCACGAGTAGCAGGGCAAACGGCGCAACCCAAATCAGCCAGTTCATGCCGTGTTTCGGTGGCTGCATGAGAATATAATCGCCATACCGACTCAGAAAGTATGCGTGAATTTCTTCAGGTGAATGTCCGAGCGTTAAACGTTCTCGAATCGCGCTTCGCATTTGAACAGCAAGCGGCGCACCGGACTCCCAAATATTTTCTGTTTGACAGACGGTACAGCGTAATGTTTTCGCGATTTCACGAACCTGAATATCCAGTTCAGTCTCATCCACTACTTTGGCAAAGCCTTGCCAAGGAAGAGTCAGAATCATCACGAAGCAAAGCAGAAGGCAACGGCTAATCATGTTGAGGATTGCGTGTTATTCAGAAGTGGAGAAATCACGTTTTCTGTGAGATTGGTATACACTTGGCCAACAATTGGTCCAACCCATTTATGTCGGATCACTCCTTGTTGATCGATGACAAAAGTTTCGGGTACGCCATAGACGCCATAATCTATCGCCAGGGTGCCTTTAATATCGCGGACATGTTGAAACGTTGATCCATAGGTCTTGAGATATTGCTTCGCATCAGGCAGTTCGTCTTGATAATTGATCCCCAACATCACAAAGTCAGGATGATCCTTAAATTGCTGATGAAGACGCAGAATGTCCTTGTGTTCCACTTTACATTCATAACACCAGGATGCCCAGAAATTGAGCAGGACAACCTTGCCTTTATACTGTTCGAGTGAAATAGCTTTCCCGGATTCAACATCTGGCCCGGTAAACGTCGGCGCTTCGGTTCCAATGAGTACCGTAGGGATACTCCGCGGGTCGCCCCAAAGTCCTTGATAAAAGAGGGCGAAGAGGGCCAGTAGCCCGATAACTAGTGAAAGTTGTAAGCCGCGACTCATTCTTCTCGTCTTCGTGGTCGGAAAATATTTAATAACACGCCTAGACCCATAATACCGCCTCCGCCCCAGACCCAGAGGATAAGCGGATTAATCACGCCTCGAGCGACGGCGACACCATCTGCAGAGACATCCGGCATGGTTAGAAAGATGTGCCCCATATTGATGGCATGAATCGCTGACTCTGTTGTCGGACTCTGTGAGGCTGTATACACGCGTTTCTGTGGTCTGAGCTTCGTGATGACTTCATTGTCTTGAGTAACCTCAAATACGCCTTCCTGAGCTTTCCAATTTTTCCCCTCGACTTCATGGATATTCAGGAGTTTCATTTCGTAGTTGGCAATGGCAAATGTGTCTCCGACTTTCATGGAGACGACTTTTTCTGTTTGATAGATCGTTGAGGCAATAATCCCAATCACCAAAATCAGGACGCCGATGTGTGTGATGAGACTTGAATATCGGCGTTGATTCGCTGAGAAGGCCTTCAAGAAACCTTTGAAAATATTGACATGTTCACGATTGGCATAGAGTTTGGAAATTTTTCCAAAATCGAGCAGTATGGCAGATCCGGAAAATCCAATAACAAACCCGCCGGCCAGCGCATACAGGCTGTGAATGCCAGAGATAAACAAGAGAACAATTGTCACTACCCCAGCAATAAGGGGAACAAGGAAGTTTTTCTTTAAATTACTCGCGGAGGCCTTCCGCCATGGAATATATGGGCCGATCCCCATGAGGAAGAGAAGACCCAGAGCAATTGGCATGAAGACGGCGTTGTAATATGGAGGGCCAACCGTCACTTTTCCCCCTTGGAAAGTTTCAACCATGAGGGGATAGAGTGTGCCGAGAAACACTGTGGCCGCGGCGACCAAGAAAAATAAATTATTGAAAAGAAAAATGGATTCTCGTGAAACAAACGAGTCCATTTCGATCTGACTCTTGAGTTTTTTGGATTGAATGATCAAGGCGCCAAAGGCGGTGCCGATTATGATCGTAATAAAAATAAGAATATACAGACCTCGTTCCGGGTCAGTCGCAAAGGTATGGACGGAGGTCAGGACGCCGCTTCTGACTAAAAAGGTTCCAATGAGCGAAAGCGAAAATGTCACGATGATCAAAAGCAAGTTCCAGACTTTGAACATCTTCCGCTTTTCTTGCACGAGAACTGAATGGAGATACGCGGTTCCTAC
>BQIY01000510.1 GCA_021604265.1 Nitrospirales bacterium | reverse complement strand
CTACTTTTGCCCGCCCAAAAGTAGCTCGGCTGCCGGGGCGAAACCCGGCAACCCTCGAATATGCAAATCATACCCAGGAAATAAAATGATGGGCTCAAACTTAGAAATTATTCAGAAATACTTTTAGGTGGAGGAAAGCTAGGAGCTAAAAATTGAAGAGCCTCCGCAAACCTCCTATAGTCTCGCTGGTCAATTTTTCCGTTGTTGAGCGGGAGCGACACCCGTGGCAACACCGATTGAATCAAACTCCGATACGTGCTGAACCACTGGCAAGCTTTCTGATAGGCGTCCTGGACATCAGGGTGATTCTGCCAGGGCTTGAGGTCAAGTTGTTCGTTAAAGAGAATTTCCAGCCAAAGCAACCGTCTGGCCCGGGAGACTTGAAGAATCGCCTCAACAGAATTCAAACCCATATAGACCGGTAAAATTTTGAGGAAATGAGATAAAGGAGGAAAGAGATTGTCCTGCATCCCAGCAAACGTAAGCCAAAACTGACTTTCCATCAAGCTTAAACCACATTCAACTCCAGTTCCAAGTGCAGAAACACAAAATGTATTTTCTCATTTTTTAACACAATCCCCGCCTGAGAGAAACTTGTTGACATCGTAAAAGGTTGGGTCTAAATTTCGTTGTATAGACCACATACAATTGCCCCCATTTCATGTATCTAAAGCAAGTTAGGCGATAAGAATACCCATTCATGGTACAAAAAAAAGATGTACGTGCTTGCATGTTTCAGGTTATTGCGGACCAAGCACCCAAGGAGCCTAGCGACGGTCTTTTGCAGTCAAGAAGCATCGTCGCAGAAACCCACCAACGACTTGGAGGTAGTCGTGAACATTTGCTCGAAAAAGCCATTCTCACTGTCTTGCATGATCTGTTCCGTACCGGTTATCTAGCTTGGGGTGCAAATCTTTCAAATCCGAACCCGCCCTTCTGCCATATCACCGAGCAAGGTCGCAAATCTCTTGCTGCCTTGAGCCGAGACCCGAGCAACCCCGACGGCTATTTTAATTTTTTGTCGAAAGCTGCAAGTCTGAATCCGATTACCGACTCGTATATTCGAGAAGCAATTGCTTGCTTTGTTTATGATCTTCCGAAAGCGGCAGCAGTAATGGTCGGTGGTGCATCAGAGAGTATGGCAATAGAACTTAAGGATACGATCACCAGACGGCTTCAATCACTGAACCGTACGCCTCCGAAAGGAATCAATGATTGGCGTTTTAAGGTTATTTTAGATTCCATGTATTCATTCTTCGACCAGAACGCAGGACAGATGCCGCGTGAACTGCGAGACTCCTTTAAGGCTTACTGGCCAGCGTTTTTACAACAAATCCGGTCCGCTAGAAACGACGCCGGCCATCCATCGAGTGTAAACCCCGTTACTTTTGATACCGTACATGCATCGTTGTTGTTTTTTCCCGAGCTGGCCAAACTTACTGCACAGCTAATCCATTGGGTGTCGCACGAGTACTAATAGCGAAGAGTCTTCCATAAATATTCTCAGGCGAAGCACTCAAAGCAAGTCTCAGATTGAATCTGATTCCTACACATGAAGAAAGACCAATCCGGCCACCTAAGGTTTTCGCCGAGCGATCTTATTCGCTACCTGGCCTCACCATTCGCGTCATGGATGGACCGATATTTTTTGGAAAACCCCGGCGCCGTTTCGCCTGATGAGGAAACCGAGGATGGACAACTGATTGCGCAAACCGGCGCGCAGCACGAACGCGCGGTGCTCGATGAATTCAAAGCTTCCGGTGCCAACCTGGTCGAAATTCCAAGGACCGATCTGGTCGTAGCGCGGGCAACGACCCTCTCCGCTATCAACACAAAAGTGCCCATTATCTATCAAGCATTTTTGGAGCATGAATCATTTGCTGGATTCGCTGATTTTCTTCTGCTCAATGCCTCAGGGTGTTATCAGGTGTGGGACACGAAGCTGGCCCGCTCGCCTAAGCCCTATTATGCGATTCAGTTGTGTTGCTATTCGGACATGCTGGCCGCCGTCACCGACGCTCAATTACCCGAAAGATTCGGACTCATTCTCGGCACCAAGGACCGGGTTGAGTTTCGCATCGAAGATTTCATCCATTACTACCGCCGCATCGCGGCGTATTTCCTGACGATGCAGAACGGTTTCACCGGAGACATCACCGATCGCCCTGAACCCCTTCCCCGAGCCGATCACGGTCACTGGACTTCCCATGCAGAGAGATTCTTTCAGGACACAGACCACCTCGTGCAGGTAGCGGGCATCACCGTGGGCCAAATTAAAAAGCTCAAGAAGGGTGGGATCGCCACAGTCGCCGATCTCTCAGAGGCGTCCGGGAGGTCCATTCGCAAACTGGCTGCCGACTCACTGGAAAAGCTCGTCGCACAGGCACGTCTGCAGTGCCGGACCAGGGCCGACCGGATCATGAATCCTGATGCCCCACCGCGTTATGAAGTCCTACCTTCCATTGGTGCAAATGGCGAACCCGTGGGCCTGGCGGCTCTTCCGCCTGATCATCCGGCGGATGCCTTCTTCGACATGGAGGGGTACCCGCTGGTTGCCGGTGGATTGGAATACCTGTTTGGGGTCTGCACCCGGAGCGATCAGTCGGATTCCTTTGACTTCATAGATTGGTGGGCACATGACCGGGAGCAGGAAAAGCTCGCCTTCGAAGGCTTCGTGGACTGGGTCTTCAATCGATGGCAGCACAACTCCGGCATGCACATCTACCATTACGCCCCCTACGAGGTCAGCGCAGTTCGGCGATTGAGCACACGCCACGATACCCGACAGGACGAGGTGGATGCG
>BQIY01000509.1 GCA_021604265.1 Nitrospirales bacterium | reverse complement strand
TCTGGACTGTCATATCAGACGGAAAGTTTGTGGTTTTTGATGTGGAGGACCCCACCACAATCCAAACAAACACAAGATACACAGAAATCGGTTACATCAGTGGTGGCAAAAAGGGCGAGGGAAAGAAGGATGCTCGCGAGGGTGTGAAGGCTGGTGTCCCACTGAAGCGACCCTACATCGAGGTGAAACTTCAAGGGGGTGCTGTGCGTCTGGTCCAGGCGGGACAGTTTTTTGAAGACCACGACCACACACACAACTTGTTGAAGGATTTGCCGACTTCATCCAAGAAAAAAAACGGTATTTCCTGATTCTGCCCAACAATAGATTACCAACTGGATACAGAATCACCTTTTACCTGATGGCCACTGAATTTAATTCGAAATTTACACCTCCAGAGAGCATAGTAACTACTCTCAACAAGTTCGACCCAAAAGAGTTCTTGGAAATCGAAGCAAAAGACAACAGTGGAAAGAAAACTGGTGTGAAACGCAAGAAAGACAGCGAGGTATTTACGTTTGTTTCAAAACCTTACTCAAATGTACATTTGCGTATGGTTTTAACATTCTCTTTTAATTTTTTCCATTTTTCAATTCATTTACAGGGGAAAAGGGAACCCACTTCGTCCAAGAAGAAGAAAAAGAACCTGGGGAGTTTTGAATCGGGTGAGTTAACCTTACTCAAATGTACATTTGCGGAAGGTTTTGATAATCGGTTAACTTCATGTTTTTTTAGTGTCCGCCTTCACCCTAACTGACGAACCTGGGGCAGAGTTGATTACACCCACTAGCTGCAGTGCATGGATGTTGTCACTCTTTGTTTGCCGCCGCCGGGTCCCCTTGGACGCGCTTAATCAGCCGACCATCGAGAGCATTTCTAGAGATTTAGTGGAGTCAAACTGGAAGGGAATCCTTCATCTCTTCACTTTATATGGATTTGATGATAACGAAGGGACCCTAACAGTGTTTCTTCGTGTTGATGTTCAACCGTCTGATGCGCTTGTTCATTTGAATTGGGATCACGAGGACAGGGCCTGTTGGGAGAAGTTTATTCGCGAGTGTGACTTCAAGGCGTTGTTGTGCTTATTCTTTGAAGTAACTTCAGGCAACCACCGTCTCCGGGCCCTTAACGATTACGTTAAGCTGCATCCAAGCGTTGCCAAAAAAATCTGGTGCAACATCTACATCATCATGAACACAACTGAAGAAGATATCCGCTTCCTCGAATATGCCGGCAAGATGAAGAATGAGTATAACTCAGGGCTTGGCCAGGATGTCTGGGATCGCGTGGTCCGCGTTCGAAAAGATTGGGAGTTGGCCCTCGCCAAGAACAAGTTGCTTGGAGTTAAGGCTTGGTTGGCAGCGCAGGTTCCCCAGGCCAAGGCAGACGAGGAACTTCGCTTAAAAAAAACTTCGAAACCCGGGGCTAAAATCCCTAACCCTAACATGACGCTCATTCGGCAAGTCCTTAAGATGGCAGTCGAGACACCACAGGACGAATTCGATATTTTAACCGACATATACAGGCCGAGCATATCGGACTCCGAAACCAAGCGCATCGTCCCCCTTAAAAACGTCAACTGGTTCGTCACGTACGTCGCCAAGATCACAACGGATGATGACCCGAACGCGTCAGCATTTCGCATGAAGCTGCTCAAGCAGATGAAGAAGTTCAGGAGGCCTGGCGATGTCACCCACTCTGTGAAGCTTTATTTAAGTAAGTTTACACACCAATCCCCATCACAGACCATCTCTAACCATTTTTTTGTTGACCAGCCAACAAGAAAGTCAGGACTTGCGTTCTGGAGGAACTTGACTTGGATGACTGGGCCAAAATTCCCAGTCATTATCGTGTGAAGTCCGATAAATTCATAGCACGCACCGTCAAAATTGCGGTTAAGGGCACATTCGGCAACAAGAAATTCGATCCAGTGCGCAAAGCTCTGCTCCCTTCGCATGTAAAGCTTGCTGTTAAGGAGGCCATCCAAGCCGACATGAAGCGCTCAAAAGACAGCGATCAAAAGGATGGTTCGAGTGTCACCTTCGTCTTTGGAGACAGGCAGAGAGTGAAACTGGTCCGCGCGGACATAACCACCCAGCTGAGTCAATTTGTGAAGCGCTCAAATTACGGTAATTTTCATTTCAATTCATTTTCCCTCAAAATCTTACGCAAATGTACATTTGAGTAAGGTTTTATAGTTATCCATTCACATCCCAAGTTTTTTCAGGTCTGGTGTACATCGATGCTCCCTATGGCACGAAATCGCAGGGTTATGACAAGGCATTTTCAAAGGACGACCTTAACGGACTGGCCCAACTCTTGAAGGCAACCATCACTTTGGGCACAAGCACCGCTTTTGTTGTGTGGTGCCACTATCTTCACATCTCAATGTTTAACACCTTCCTAACGTGCAAAACGACCGGGATGGGATGCACTAATGTGGTTCCAATTTACTCATACACCCAAAACCAAACCGTGCACTCGCAAGTTGGGAAACTAGTGCCCTCCATGCAATGCGGCCTCCTCGCTTTCTATCCTTCGGCTAGGGAATATACTGACTGCGACTTGCCGGTGTCGCCTTTGGGCAATCATAATTTGGGCTTCACTCAAAGGCCCGTCCGCGCAACGAAACTGAACGGCGAGGTTCTTAATGTGGGTGAAAACAGTGTGCTGAATCTATCAGCGATCCATTTCGCCATCAGCACACTGTTTTCACCCACATTAAGAACCTCGCCGTTCAGTTTCGTTGCGCGGACGGGCCTTTGAGTGAAGCCCAAATTATGATTGCCCAAAGGCGACACCGGCAA
>BQIY01000508.1 GCA_021604265.1 Nitrospirales bacterium | reverse complement strand
GCTCGCTATCGCTACTTTTGGCACCAGTTTCGGTCACGAATATTCCTTGCAATTCCATCCATTGATAGCCATTCTATATCCTGTAGTCACTACAGGATCAAGCGAATTTTAGGAAGCAGAAATTATGAAACCGTATGCAATCGGTGAGCTATCAAATAGAACTGGAGTGAATATTGAAACCATCCGCTACTATGAGCGTGAAGCCATACTGCCTAAGGCTGTTCGCACGTCAAATGGCAGGCGAGTCTACGATGAGGAAGATGTTAAGCGCCTGCACTTTATTCACAAATGCAGAAGCCTTGGTTTTACACTGAAAGAAATTATCAGCCTTATGAGTTTGGTGGATACGGGAAGCTACACATGCAAGCAAGTGCACGAGTTAACCTTGGTCCATGCAAAAGAAGTGCGTGAAAAAATCGAGGATTTAAGGCGGATGGAGCGAGTGCTTGTTGAAATGGCGGATCAGTGTAGTCAGGGCAATGTAGCACAATGCCCCATTGTCGATAGTTTATTCGATGACGAGCTCGTTTAGCTCCTGCGCGAGGTCTTCAGGCTCAATAAGCCCAACTGATCTGTAAATTTCTTCTCCAGCTGAATCCACGACCAGAAGAGTCGGCATACCCACCACTCTATAGAACCTTGCGGCCTCTGCATATTCATCGGTGTCTATTTTCAAGGTGATGTATGCTTCAAGTGCTTCTTGGACTACTTCGGTGTTAAGAGCGTTTTCTTCCAACGCCTTGCAGGCTATGCACCACTCGGCAAAAAAGTCGATAAAGATGTGCTTCCCACTATCATTGGCGGCGGTAAGGGCGGACGCAATCGGTTCTGGAATATTGCCGCGTGAATTCGGTTCAGATTCGCCAGCATCAAGATCCTCTATTCCGGGGCGATAGCCCAACTCGAGAATGGCTTCATACATATCGTCTAGTGAAACCAGATCGGTATCATATCCGACAGTAAAGGCATCTCGTTCGAGAATAACTTCGATATTTTCTTCTTGGATTCCTGGCAACTCTGACAGAGCTGCTACGACACTATTGGGTCAGCTCATTCAAGTGACGCCGCCGCGGCTTTTCATCATGCCTTCGACAAATAACGTCACTTGCGATAGTTCTGCATCCAAAGCAGCCGCCTTTACCGAGAAGGACAGCATCAGTCCCGCCATGGCTATGATGAGGGCGTTTACGGCATTCTGGGTGCGCTTGTTCATTGGGGTCATTTCAGTATCTCGGTAAGACCAATGCAGGCATCTTAATACCTGAACCTGCTACAGGTGCAAGCTTTATCCCTATTTGATTAGTGTGACTATTAAGTCGCTACACAGGGTTGATCCTGTAGTAACTTCATCTTATAAACTAGAGGTCTTGTTTTAAGAGGTTTCTGCAGTGACCCTGATTATGCCTAAACCAAAGCAGATCGTTATGGGGGTATTGGCTCTGGCCTTTATCGTCCAGATTGGAATTGTCGTATTCGCGTCCATTACCGCGAGGCAATTTACGGGCGTCAGGCTTAGTGATACTAAATACTCAGAAGTCTTTTTTCACAACGATGTCCAGTCCATCGACTTGGCAGGCATGCTGTTTATTCCCGAGGGCGAAGGTCCCTTCCCCGGCGCAGTCATAATTCATGGTTCTGGCCCGAGCATGCGAGCCAATGGCTGGTACATAACGTTGGTCAAGCATTTACAGGACAGCGGAATCGCAGTATTGCTGCCCGATAAACGCGGATCGGAGAAATCAGGTGGTGAGTGGAGAAACGCAGACTATGAAGACCTTTCTACTGATACTATTGCCGCACTCAACTTCTTAAGAAATGAATCAGAATTGCCTATCAGCCAATTCGGTATTGTGGGTATGAGCGAGGGAGGCAAATATTCATCACTAGCAGCAACCATGGATGGTAATCTGGATTTTGTAGTCAATGTCGTTGGATCAGCAGTCCTACCCAAAGAACAATTGCAATTTGAAGAGAACTACAATTTGCAGCAGATGGGAATTCCCCCTGGCATCTCCTATCTAGTTGCTTTGATGTCTACTGCCCATATCCGCCACATCCGAGAGCCAGAATTCTGGAGCAAGGTGAGTGACTTCGATCCGAATTTTTACTGGGGCAAATTAGACGTAAGGTCCCTCATCCTTTATGGTGAAGATGATACTAATGTACCGTCTAGAGAGAGTGAAAGAAGGCTTGCGGCGCTAGAAAACCCAAATATTCGTGTAATTGTTTATAGAGATTCAGGCCATGCCCTCGAAGACCCTCCGTCGCAAGGCAATAGTATCTTCAGAGCGGAAGCATTGAATGAAATAAGCAGATTCATACTATTAAATACAAGACCGGGGACAGACCACGTTTTATTCTAGAAAACCAGCCCTTGAATATGACGGTGCATAAAACGTGGTCTGTCCCCTATATCCAATCATCAATCTGATTCACGCCTTTCTCCAATTCTCCATCGATTTCCATCTGGGTCTCGCAGTTGAACTTCCCTCGCCCAAGGTTGTTCGATAATCTTGGTATTAAACTCTCTCGATACTTCTTCTATGTTGCTGACATAGTAATACAAAAGAGTGTCTGGCCTAGCATCGCCACTATGCTCCGACAAATGCAGAGCAATATCATCTTTTCTTAGAAACATATAGAGCGGTAAACTAGGTGCAAAACGATGCTCTCCTTCGACTTCAAATCCAAGCCGCTTATACCATTCTGACGTCTTCATAGCGTCTTTTACATGAAGAATTGGCACTACTTGATCTGCCATCTTTGAACCTCCATCGATATCGTTAGACTTACAAACTCAATAATCGGTTTCC
>BQIY01000507.1 GCA_021604265.1 Nitrospirales bacterium | reverse complement strand
AGCTCTGGAATGCGAGTTTTGCGGAGATTGCCTGGCTGTTTGTCCCGTTGGGGCTATCACCAATAAATATTCAAAGTATGCCTATAAGCCCTGGCAGCTCAAAAAAACGACCACCACCTGCAATTACTGTGGTGACGGATGTCAAATGTATGTCGAGACAAAAGATACGGAAGTCACGCGCGTTACTTCACCGTTGTCCTGGAAAAATAAATGGGGTGATCGAGGCGATACCGTGAATGGGCATGGCGGGCTCTGTGTACGAGGCCGCTTTGGATTCCAGTTTATCGACAGCAAAACTCGATTGAAATTACCGTTGGTACGCACAGAATCCGGCTTATCGGAAACACCGTGGATTGATGCACTTGATATCGCTGCCGGACGTTTGGCCTATATCAAAAAGACCTATGGCGAACAAGCGATCGCTGGCATTATCACAGCTCGATGCACGAATGAAGACTTATACGTCTTTCAAAAGTTCATGAGAACGGTTCTTGGTACGAATCACATTGATAGTAGTGCACGGTATGGGCATGTCAATTTCGTTCGAGCCGTGCAGCATGCGCTTGGCGTCTCTCGCATGACAAATACCTCAGAAGAAATTACACGTGCTCAAGCCATTTTGATTATTGGTTCGAATATGACAGAAACCAATCCTGTTGCCAGTCTCCGGGTCAAGGCGGCCTTAGGCGTCTATAAGGCTCATGTCATTGCTGTGGATACGGCACAAACCAATATCGCAAAACTGGCCTCACATCCGACCATGGTGAAACCGGGAACTGAAGGCTTGTTTGTGCAAGGGCTGGTCAAATCGGCGATCCAGCAAGATTTCGTTGATGAAGATGTGGTGAAGCAGTCGCCTCAAGCCTTTGCGGCCTTACAGCAAGCGACTGAATCACTCTCTCTCGATCACATTGCTGAGCAGACCGGGACCTCAGTTGCTCACATCAATGAAGTCACGAAGATTTTTGCTGAGGCCGATCGTGCCATTATTTTTTGCGGTGAGGGGATTGTCCGTCAGACCAACGGATACTATAACGTCCTCAATTTGATCGATCTGCTGTGGATCACGGGAAAAGTTGGAAGACCCGGTTGCGGCATTAACACGTTTACAGAAGAAGCTAATGAGCAAGGGGCCATAGATATGGGAGTCGGCCCTGAATTTCTTCCTGCCGGACTCGCCTATGACAACCCTGAAGCCCGTGAAAAATTTTCGAATGCATGGCTGACGGAACTCCCGCCAGTTGAACAAGGGGCCTCCCTCCTCGACATCTTGAAACGATGTCAAAGCGGTGAAATCAAGGCCCTCTATGTAGTCGGAGAAAATCCATTGGGAACGCTTCCAGCTTCCTATGAAGTTGAAGCTGCACTCAAGAACCTTGAAGTGTTGATCTGCCAAGATCCCTTTATGACTGAAACATGCGAACTCGCTCATGTCGTGTTTCCAGCTACGACCTTCGCCGAGAAAGATGGAACCGTCACCAATCAAGAAGGTAAAGTGCAATTTCTTCGACCAGTCTTTGATCCATTAGGCGAAAGCGCCATCGATTGGCATATCATGGCTGGGATTGCGAACGGGCTTGGAACTTCACTTGATTTTGAGACAACGAATGATATTCAGCGAGAAATCATGAAACTCATGCCGGGATATTACAATCTTGGCCAACCGCCCAAGGTCGAGGTCAACCCTCAAGCCTATTTACAAAATGGGTATGCCAAAGAAGTCGTCTCTCGCTATGGCCAAGTAACCAACAATGACCAGGCTTCACGACCATTTGATTTAAAGATGATTCAACTCCTGTATCACTCTGGAAAACTTTCGACTCAAGCCTCTGGACTCCTGGCGATTTCCCCAAATACCAAAAAGCTACATCTACATCCAGAAGATATGAAGCAACTCGGACTGTCATCAGATGACCAGGTTCGTGTAACATCGGACTCCATGAGTGTGGACTTAGGCGTCCAATCAGATTTATCGATCATGCCAGGAAGCTGTGGCTTCCCGGAACATTTCAATGACCCGCCGGTCAAGGACCTGATGTCGATACAGGTTGATCCTCAGACCGATGTTCCGTATTTTAAGTTGGCCCGGGTGACTTTGGAAAAAACTTGACCTGAATCGTGTCGTTCCCTCTCATTCATGACCAAAAAGAATCTCAATATATTCAAAAAGTTGACGCTTTCATTTTTAGCCGAGATCACAAATATTGACGGTACGACACTAAGGACATAACGCATGGCGACGAACTCCAATAGTTTTTATAAGAAAATCCTCGATGCCGTCTTTTTTCGCGAAATTTGGGATGCGATGAAGGTGACATTCAAACACATGCTGCATCGCCCCATGACCTTTGAATATCCGAGAGAAAAACGAACGATCCCTGACGCCCACCGCGGCGCGCTCGGCCTGTTGCGTTACGACGACGGTAAGGAGCGCTGTGTCGGATGTGACCTCTGCGAAGCTGCGTGTCCCTCTCGTTGCATCAAAGTGATTAGCGAAGAAGATAAATCTCTTCCTCTCCAGCGATATGCGACTGAATTCTATATCGATATTACCAAGTGCGTGTTTTGCGGCTATTGCGTTGAAGCCTGTCCGGTTAATGCGCTAGCCATGACCAAGCTGTACGAATTCTCCACACACGATAAGCGGACCCTCCTCTTTGATAAAGAGCGGCTGTACGATATTGGCGAACGATATATCGATGACGCCAAAAAATATCTCTATGCGCATAACCAAGAAAAAGAGGGGGAAGAGAGTATCGCTTACCGCTACCATTTCCCTGTCCCTGTTGAAAAATCTCAGGATCCTTAAGATTTCACGATGATGTGGTTG
>BQIY01000506.1 GCA_021604265.1 Nitrospirales bacterium | reverse complement strand
ATTATCTTGATCTTGATGGAAACCTTGGCAAGCATACGCGAGCGAACCCTGGTCATGTCGTCGTGTACGGCTATCCAACGGCCAGTTCATCCGCGCCGATGGAATTTACGAGTCGTGTCCCGGTAGGCGGGGCGTATCCTGTTGAACGGATCATGGCCTCGGCTGGCGGAAAAGGCGGGTCGGTCCGGATTGAGGTGGATGCCGTTCATCCTCCTGCCCCTCCGGTTTTGGCGGCAATCTACGCAAAAACCGGCGTGTCGTTTGCGGGTCCGTTCAATACCGTGAGCGGAGATGATCAATGTGGAGCGGTTGCCTCAAAACCGCCGATTTATATCAACGGGCCATCTTCCGTCACAGGGCCGGTTTCTTTGGTTGGAAATCCACCTTCTCCACAGCAAGGTGATTTGGAGTTGAACTTATTACAGGTATTGGATTGGTTTAAGCGAGGAGCGAGGGTCATCACGACGGATCAGTCTGGAGTCAACTGGGGAACGACCTCATCACCGGAGACGGTGTTTGTTGACTCATCGGCCAGAATTGGTCGTCTTTCAATACAAGACGTGCAAGGGCATGGAATTCTTCTCATGACGGATGATGTTGTGCTTGAAGGGCCAGTGAAGTGGAATGGGTTACTGATCAGTACAGGAAAAATTTATGTATCTGGTGCGAGGGGGCCAGTACGGATCAAAGGTGGAATGTGGATGGGCGAGCTTGTCGACTTGTCTGGTTCGCTTAACGTGTCATACGATAGCTGTGCTATCAAAACCGCTGTTTTCAGCAAGCCGCTTGTCATAACGAAGTGGAAGCAGGTGCTGTAAACCGTAAATTATCAAAATGATTGAGCGTCTCTTTAAGATCATACGCCCTGTTTTCTATGTACTTGCAAAGATAAATAATCAGATCATGTTATGTTGAGGTGTTAGGTTAAGGCTGCAGTGCTAACTGCACTTTTGGGCTATTACATAAAAATTAGGAGTTAATGGCCTTGGCAGTTTGTCTGGATTTATAAGCTTGAGGACATTCAAGCCTATGGTACCGAGGGTTGCCTTGATCTTTTGTTTAAAATAGTTGTTGACAACAGGGATATCACAGTATTCTGCATCAAACCCGTGATCTCTTAGGCGACGAGCCAGTTCCCAATAATTGTGCAAAGAACAGTGGTCATGTTTCCATTTTGTAAAGCTCCTCCAACGAATTGTCTCGAATACTGAATTTGTCCATTTATTAGGTGTCTGTAACAGATAGTACCCATGTGGTTTCAACATTCGATGAACTGCCTGTAAATGAGCATCTGGGTCCGGCATGTGTTCAAATACGTCAAAGCTCAAGACCGTGTCAAAAGAAGAATCTTGAAACTGCTGGTTTTCACCAGAGGCGTTTACTAAGGGGACATGCCCATTAGTATGTTTGCAGTGTTGGAGGTGCGAATATTTAATGTCAATCCCTGTCATATGATATCCATTGTGAAGCAAATGTTCGAGTAGTTTTCCATTTCCGCATCCAATCTCAAGAACGTTCATGGTGGAATTTAATATGGCGGCTTTTTGTAAGAAATGTATATTTGACTCTACATTTCCAAATTCTTTCCGATTATGCCACTCCCCATTCGATGGTTCTTCATGAATATTCAATTTGGGATTTGAAGT
This sequence comes from Nitrospirales bacterium, assembly GCA_021604265.1. The sequence continues at coordinate 1,185 of BQIY01000506.1, read as the reverse complement.
AGGTTTCAACATAGCTAAGTGTCCGATGATTCATTAGTACTTTACCCCAAGGGTTCAAATGTGTAAATAAGATGGATTTGTCCCAAGTTGGAGCGAAGAGCTTCTTTCCGCAATGAACAATTTCACATATTGCCCACCACTCTAAGAAGTTGATCAAGAGTTCTTACTTGTATTGACTATTTTCTCGCAGTTATAGACGGATCAACTTTCGTTGATCGTAGATATTAATTATTCTCTGTATCAAAGGTTTCTTTGACGGTGGCGCATGGTCCAGGCTAATGTGAGCAACGCCAGCAGAAGCACAACGGGAATCGGAAATGCTCCCATTTCCCCCGCACGGAGGTGAGTGATGGACGCGCCGACCATGGTCACGCTCAGCAGTAGAACGCCAAATAGCCTACCGTGGGGAATAAATAACCCAACCCCTCCCAACACTTCAATGATTCCCGTGACATAGACAAACCAGAGGGGATAGCCCCAATGAGCAAACTCTTCAGCATGAGCCGCTGGGTCCCAGAGCTTTGATCCTCCGGCCAAAAGAAAGATAAGTCCGAGCAGGACCCAAAGACTCGTTTGTATAAACTGTTTCATAGGCGTACCTGGTTATGTGAATGATGATTGTGAGTCTTTCAATGTAGATGGTCCAGTGACTGAAGTCTACTGGGAATGTTGAAAAATCCGCCAGCCTGCGCTGAGTCCGTCTATGCTTTAGCCGCAGTTGTCCAGGTTTCCCTGAGATATTATCGACATGGGCGATTCTGTTACCTTGCTACTGCAGCAGAGGTATCCGACGCCGCATTGCGAGGTAGAAGGGGCACTCACCGTGAAAGAAAATGTCCTCTGCATTGCGTGGACCCCTTCTGTTCCACTTTATTTGCATATAAATAATGGTAGTATTGAGCCTATACCTTAAGGGCACCTCTAAAAATCGTCCTTTTCCGCGATGGCGGCGTCAGCCCTGTGCTCAAATCCTCACGTATTCGCCCCTAGCCGCATTGATCGGCTATCCAAGCTTGAGGTGGTTCATGACGCTGTGGCCGTCCTTATCGCTTAACTGGAGGTCATTTGGATTCGCTAGAGACATTGCAGTTTTGCGCGCGCGACTTCCTTGCCCTCACGAAAAAAATCCTAGTGTTTAGAGGTCCCCTTAAGTGAATGATTGCGAGTCGTGTTGAGACAGGTCTG
>BQIY01000505.1 GCA_021604265.1 Nitrospirales bacterium | reverse complement strand
ATCATTTTATTACCTATAACACGTACCCTACCTAGATTATTTACGTACATATCTCAATTTGTTCCATATTAGCTGGTTCCATGCACCATTAAACACAACAGCCTGCTCCTGTCCTGCGCACTTTTGGTACTTGATACGGCTAGCAGCCTCATTTAGGAACACACCTTTACATCTGACCAAGCTTCCATCTGGTTCCTTCTTGTTAAAGTAGAACTGCCTCCTGGTTGGGTTGTAAGTTTGGGGATTGTTTGGGTTGGATCCTTTGAACCGTGGAACATATGGTTTTTCCAATCTGTAGAAGCATCGGTCATTCCGCTGGCAGTGTTCCCTGAATAGTTTCCCTGCTCCCGAGTATGTCATCCCACACCTCTGGCAGGTTGCTGGCGTTTTTTGGAATGGGTCTGTCTCACGGCCACTCATTACGTCATTACAGTATTGCACAGCTGTTGCAACCTTCAACCGGACCACCTTCTCTGGTAGTTTCTTCTCTTCATCCAGCAAGTCTCCCACCGTTAACACACCTAACCGGTTGAATTCTGCTGCAGTCACTTCCCCCACCCCACGTACATTGATGATGTCAGTATCACGTTTAAATATTTTTTTTTCCTTTTCCATCTCGACCGGACCTTTCTCTCTTATCAGTTTGAAGCAGTTCTTGATGTTCTCCCTCCGTTCATCCGGCTTCCCGGGTAGAGGTGGGTAGTAGCGTGGCATGTTTGATCTAACCATTTCTGCTGTACCGTGGTTCACGCACCATTGATCCAACCACTGGCAAAGTTGATCGAGGGAAATAGGATTCGGTTTCTTGTGTCGCTCATTTTCGAGACGTTTTCCTTCTGAGATGAAGTGATCTGTTGAATGATCGGCGAGATCATTCTTCATATGGCCGTGGGAAACGTGTGAGTCCAAAAATTGAGATTCGCCCGTCCAACCCCCATGATCGGGGCATGCCGGAACCCGCCAGCTACAACGGTAGGCTTCTTTGATGAGCTCGCCAGAATGTGGTCCTGCCTTGTCGAAGTTATCTAGGAGCGTTTCATTTTTTTCTGCCATTGGGAACAACCGTTGGATTATCCTCAAATGGTTGGATCTGCTAATGTTGGAATTGGGAGGCACGGTGATTGTAAACACTTTCTGCCCTCGTCTCCTCACTCGGTAGCGCGACGCGGGATCGTTCTCCCATGCCCCTTTGGCTCCCTTGACGTAGATGTACACACGGATACCGTCCCTGAAAGATGCATGTGATAGACCCATCCAGCCTCCTCTGCGCGAGCTTGGGTCGGTTATGCGGATCTCTGTCCCCTCCCACCCCAAGGTTGTTCGCCCTATGCTGCCCACTTTCGTGAAGAAGATCTCGTCAATATTGTGCATGGATGAGTAGCAGGTAACAGCATACTTTGCCATCAGTTCCGCTACCATTCTTTGCTGCAGACACACAGCCATAGCGGTTGTCTGTGGATCGTGGGTTCGGATCTTTGCGGACATTTTCTTCACAATATGTGGTTTCAATGTACTGCGGTGATCATGAAGGAAATTCCCGACAAGCTTCTCCTGCTGCTTCCTAGTCTTGGTGAACCAGCCAGCATGGTCTTGATAGTTGTCTGCTCTGAGCTCGAGAGTGAAAAGGCGGGCAATCGAGTTGTACCGACACCTAACCCGCCACTTAAATACGCGGTTTGTTGTTTCCAGGAGGAGATTCATGTTCTCCCTAATGGCCGGGGTCATCTGTGAGGAAGCTTGCCTCTCTGGTATGTTACGACGCTGCCTCTTTTTGCTCACGGAAGCGTCCGGCATGTAACTTCTCAACGGCCGGCCTTTGAGTTCTGATACTGTGTCGATGCCTCTGGACATTTTGAATATCCTTTTCCATCGGATTACAGCCCTGGGAGAGTAGGGCGTCCCCCGAACCGCCTCCCTGGAGGCCATGGTTTGTAATCCTCTGTGAGGAGGATGCGAGGCCATGACTTCCTCAAATCTGCTGATAATCCGCTCCTTCTCCCCCAAGTGGGTCGTTCTGTACGATTTTTTGGTCCTGGGAACACAGTGAGTTAGGTCTAGGTGTCGGGATTGGTGTCCAGGGTTGCTGGCAACGTGTTGCAGTTGATCTACGAGCATGTCCACGTAAAGAATGCACAATGTGGGATAATCCGCCCACCACGCTACTGGGGTAAGTTTCTAACCCCCCCCGCCTCCCCGAAAATCGCGGAAAAAAAATGGTGGTGGTGGGCTTACGCCATCCCGGCAGTCGAAGGCAGCTGCGTTGAGGTAGAAGCTCTGGAAAGGAGAAAGAATCTTGTCGGAGAGCACGCTCCAGCTGGATTCAGCAAAAAAAAAAGTTTCTGGTATTTTTTTTGGATCCGTGGAGAATGTACTGGATTTTTCGCGGGAATCCACCCACAAGTCACTGAGGAACCAAGTGGCTTATCCCATCGCTTCACCACTGTTTCTGTGCCACGACAAGAAGTTTTATCTAGCAATTGACAACGACGATGCTGCCACCTCAAAAGTCTCCATTGCCCAAATGTCAGCCTTTCGTGTGGAGAGTGGAGAATGTCATGTGAGGATATCGTCTAAACTAGAGCTGGGGGACGTGGTTCTAGCCAGGAAGCAAATCAAATCTGTACCGGACCGGCAACAAAACATGCGCCGAAGCAACCGAGTACGTCCTGAAACCAAGCAGACACCTGCCGGTGAGGGCAACGGTAGTGGAGTCTCCGCTGGTGGTGCGCAGGAAGCGGATGACGACATCGAAGAGTTGCCAAATGGTTTTACCCCACCCCCTATCCCCGGTGGCATTTCCACCCCTCCAATCCCAACACCAATGTACTACT
>BQIY01000504.1 GCA_021604265.1 Nitrospirales bacterium | reverse complement strand
TCGGGAGACTCTGTCTTCTATGCTGTTCTTCGCACTCATCGTGATTCTTGTTTTCAGTTTTAGCTTTGCGATGGATCAAGATGCCGCCCAACAACTCATTGCTGGCATTATTTGGGTTTCATTTGCGTTTACCGGCATTATTGGATTAGGGAAATCCTTTTCGGCAGAATTACAAAACGACGCATTAGAATACCTCCAGATGAGTCCGACTCCGAAAGGAGCCATCTACCTTGGCAAGATGTTGGGGAATTTATTGTTCATGCTCGTCGTCGAAGTCATGCTGTTCCCCTTGTTCGTCCTCTTCTTTAATTTGAATATTGTTGAAGAAATTGGCCTTCTTCTGTTAATATTTTTCCTAGCCACATTAGGACTTTCTGCTGTTGGGACGCTGTTTTCGGCACTCACCGTTCAGATTCGCGCCAGGGAAGTTATGCTCCCGGTCCTACTGCTTCCGTTAGCCATTCCAGTGATGATTGCGGCGGTTGAATCGACACGAGGCGCACTCAATGCTCAGCCCTTGGCTCTATATTTTCACTGGATAGAACTACTGACGATTTTTGACATCATCTTCACGGTCGTGTCTTTTTGGTTATTTGAGTTGATTCTGGATTCATAGCCTCCGGTATAATCCTCACTAAGGGACTCTGGAATGCCAGGTCCTTCAAGAACGACTTTCATACGCCTTCTGTCAGATCATGATGAATCGAATCATTAGACGGATTCAACGGTTTAAGGGGTGGTTTGGTGCGGCGGCTGCCCTTTGCATTTTCTATGGACTCTACTTAGGCCTCTTTGACTCCCCGCCTGATTACTATCAAGGCGAAGTGGTGCGAATTATGTATGTGCATGTTCCCCTTGCCCATACCTCGCTCCTGGCCTATGGCTCGCTTTTTGTGGGAAGCCTCTGGTACCTGTGGAAACGAGACCCTCTGGTTGACAACATGTGTCAAGCAGCGGCAGGACTGACCGTCATCTTTACAACATTGTCGTTAATCACTGGCGCTATTTGGGCCAAGCCTACCTGGAATACCTGGTGGACATGGGACCCGAAACTCGTCTCATTTGCTATCCTGCTGCTCATTGCGTCAGGATATCTTATGCTACGAACATTTGTGGAAGACCCGGATAAAGAAGGACGGTATGCTGCGGTCATGGCCATTGTCGGCGGCATTGACTTACCGATTATTTATTTTTCAGCAGAGTGGTGGAGATCTCTTCACCAGCCGCTGTCAATATCCATGCGAGGAGTGAGTATGACCGGGGATATTCTCTTGCCCCTCTCAATTATGAGTCTTGGACTCAATTTGTTATTCCTCTACATGCTCATGGTTCGAACGCAAATGTTATACTTAACTAACCTGCTGCAGGCCAAAAAAGGACGCCTTCTCAGCCAAGTGCACCTCACTCAAACCAGCTCATGACCGGATTGTATCTGAGATGGTCAGGCGTGATCGTAACCGCGATTATTTTGGCAGTGCTTGCCACACAAAATTACCACGATCATTTGGCCAGCGTGAGTCCGGAGTCCGTCATCACAGGCCATCATTCTCAATCAATGGTCCGAGTACAGGGAATGGTCGGAAGTGGCAGCTTGACCGGAAGCCCTGAAGAAGGGCATGCTGAGTTTGAATTATTGGGGGAAACGAAGAGCCTGAAGGTCCAATATCAGGGACCACCTCCGGAAAACCTTCGTGAATTAAAGACGCTGATTCTGATTGGGCGTTGGGACCCTGAAATTCAGGTATTTCGAGCTCAGGAAACGGCACTTGTCACAAATTATGGATTTGTTGCCAGTGCCTATATCATCGCATTTCTTGTGCTGGCCGCGAGTATGTTTGCCATGACCCGTAAAGTGACATTGTTGTTTCAGGAAATCAAAGACTCCAAACTCTATGAAGCTGAGCTAACAACCCATGTGGACTAAAGGTAGAAAAACCAGTTTGATTCTGAGCATTCTTCTCGTCGCAGGAGCTCTGGGCTACTTAGCCTTAGGCAACTTTGGAGAGAACCTTGTCTATTTCGTGACGCCGTCAGAAGTTCGCGCCTTTTCAGCGGAACAATCCCAGAAAAAAATACGCGTGGCAGGCATGGTTGTCAAAAAAAGTATCAAGACTCAAGCCGATCCCGTGGGCCTCACCTTTGAACTCACTGACGGAGAAGCCACGATTCCGGTGGTGTTTCAAGGCATACCGCCGGACTTGTTTAAAGAAGGCCAAGGGGCGGTTGCAGAAGGGCACTGGAAGTCCGACAAGATTTTCCATTCTAAGATGATTATGGCTAAGCACTCTGAAGACTATATGCCCATCGAGATGAAACGGGCCGGAGTCGAGTTACCCAAAAAGGATTTTATGAAAACCCTCTCTCCGTAAAAATAGGAACAGAAAGAGGGTTAAAGAAAAACAATGCTGTTGAAAAAGTCCATTGCCGTTATAGACAGAAACGCCTCTTCCCTTCCTACAGACAGCTGACGGTAAGGTCTCCTGAAAAAGTGCAAACATGTGTAGGTTCGTCAAACTCCCACGATTGAAATACCAGACGACGTATGATTATTGAGATTGGCCATTTTTCCGTTGTTGTTGCCTGGGTCCTGACACTATTGGGCATTGGCTCGTCGATTACCGCACTCCGGTCACGTAATCCTGACTGGGTTCGAGTGGGACGCATTGCCGTCACGCTGACGTTCGGTTTGTTGTTTATCGGCATGGCGTCTCTTGTCTATTCATTTCTCATGAGAGACTTTTCTGTCCTCTACGTCGCCAATAACTCAAATTCGAAACTGCCATTCTTTTATACCGTCGCCGCAGTGTGGGGCGGGCATGAAGGCTCCTTACTCC
>BQIY01000503.1 GCA_021604265.1 Nitrospirales bacterium | reverse complement strand
GATATCGGCCACGATATTAAAAATATGTTGATGCCTGTGTTGTCAGGTGCAGATTTATTAAAGGATGAATTGGATGAACAGTTCCCCACCTTAATCCGAGAAAAGGCGAAAGGGGCAGAGAACAGTTATGCCAACAGCCTGGATCTAATCAGAATGATCGTCACCAATGCCAAGCGGATTCAGGACCGTGTGCGGGAAATTGCGGATGCCGTGAAAGGTGTCACCAGTCCTCCACATTTCACACCCTGTCGGATACGAGACGTCGTGGATGGAGTGCTCGACACTCTTCGCACGTACGCTGGAGAAAAAGGCATTACCCTTCTGACCGATGGCCTTGATGCCCTGCCGGTTATTGATGCCGATGAACGTCGACTGTTTAATGCCTTTTACAATCTCATCAATAATGCCATCCCGGAAGTGCCCCGTGGAGGATCAGTCACGGTCGGCGGATCTCCAGGACCGCGTCCAGACACCGTAGAATTGACGGTAGCCGATACCGGAAAAGGAATGCCCGCAGAAGTTCGGGATCGGCTCTTTACCGCTCAGGCCATTAGCACCAAAAAGGAAGGAACAGGGCTCGGAACCAAAATTATCAAAGATGCCATTGATCTCCATCATGGCCACATTACGGTTGAAAGTGAAGAAGGCCACGGAACGATCTTTCGTCTTGTCCTTCCCGTATCTCAAGTCGTTTCATCCCAGGCCAAGCCTGGCAACAAATGACATCATCATGCGATTCAAAGAAGATTCATTCCTTGCACAAATTGAATCCCCCTTAGGCAAAACCATACATTCCCCAACTGGTAACTGTCGGTTGTATCGAAATATCTTTGGAGGATGGTGTCCACTGCGCGGGACCACTCATTGAGTGGTGATCCTGACCTGCCCATCCTTGGAAGAAATACCTTTCTCCTTTCCTTTAGGTCCATGGTCACCCCCGAAACCACATCTTCTGTCCGCGCTAGCCTGTTAATCATTTTCAGGCAACCATAACTCACCATATATCATTCGTAACCTGATCAAATATTGCTTAGTCTGGATACATGACATAAAAACGGGGTTGATCCAGGGAAAAACAATTATTGGTTCCCACTCACGTCAATTACCCACCCACTTATGTCTGGGAAATCCCATCGGACAAGACTTCGTTTTGTAATATAGACGGGCTGTTACCCATAACTGGTGCCCCTGTAGCCACCGGTAGAAAAAAGAATTTCCTAATGGTTCGACCAATCCATAAAAACAAGAATCTAAGAGCCGGTTGCCCTGATCAGAGCAGACTCTTGTCTCATTCGCTTTCTCCCCATACAATTAACTTCTACTCACCTTCAAACGTTTCATTTGTTCATCCCTGGGAGATTTCCTGAAAGTAATCTATGGGGTATTGTCCGCACCGCCTCGATAAATCTTACGGCCTGCATGAATACCTCTGGGCATCCTGGCCTCAGCGCATGAAGTGGGACAGCTCCTGGAACTGGAGGCGATGAATATCATTGTGGTTCATAATTTCTTCCTTAGTCCGTTTGGCTTTTAAAGGTATGTACCACGATTCTGACATCTCAGGCCCTACCCTTTCACTTTTTCCTCTTGCATCTTAGGTTCTCATGGACTTTCATTATTTGTTAGCACTCCTCTCTGGTGGCGTGATCGGCCTGTTATTAGGGGCCACAGGAGGGGGAGGATCGTTAGTGGCCATTCCCTTATTGGTCTATGTGGTTGGCATACCTGTTCAAAATGCCACAGCCATGTCACTTATCGTGGTTGGCTATTCGGCTCTCTTTGGGGCATGGCATGAGAGCCGACAGCAGCGGGTTCACTTCATCTCTGCCCTTTTATTCAGCCTGACCGGAATGGTCGGCGCTTGGGTGGGCGCTCATGGCCACCAGCTCGTTCCAGACTCCCTGGTGCTTTTTTCGTTTGGCAACCTACTTTTGTTTATTAGCATGTGGACCTTTTGGAAAAATTATGAGGGGGAACAGAACGATGTCCCGAGCGGATGCGCAAAAGAATTTTCCGGGCGTTGTGCGCTGAAAGCCCTCACGCTCGGATGGGGGGTTGGCCTGTTGACAGGGTTTTTTGGGGTCGGAGGCGGATTTCTCATTGTTCCTGCTTTGATGTTTCTCATGGGATTTCCTATTCGGTTAGCTATTGGCACCTCGCTTCTCATTATTGCTCTTATTTCCATTGGTGGAGTGATCGGCCATTTCAGGGAGGCCCACCTGGATATTGTGTTAACGGGATTGGTGTTACTCGGCAGTCTTCTAGGGTTGATGTTTGCTTCACAAGTGACGCGATCTATTCCAGCACATCATCTGAGACGGGGAGTGGCCATCCTCATAGGTGTAATCGGCATATTGTTAATCGTGGCCAATGCCAGACCTCTCCTCTTTTAAAAATGGGATGGAGTGCCTTCAAGAAGAAGCTGCATCCTCCGAAACCGGTTTAAACAATAGCATCACATCCCCCAGCTCCAGTGTGTGGTTCTTTTCAAACTCCCAGTGTGAAAGTATCGTACCTTGCCGATACACCCGAAGCAGCAAATCCGGCCGCAAATCCATTGCGGACTTTCCAACATCCTGCTGGTCGGCCGTTCGTTCTTCGATACGGACCTTCCCGCCTGCCGTTAAGAAATCTTCCAAATAATCCACCAAAAAATGTTGATCCACTGCGGCGGCTAACATATATCCACCATACGTCGCCGGCGAAATAATGGTCTGTGCCCCTCCCTGGCGAAAGAGTTTGACGTTTTCTTCTTCCTTGGCACTGACAACCACCCGACAACGTGAATTCAAATTCCTGACGGTTAACAAGATAAGGGCATTCGTATCATCTCGTCCGGCG
>BQIY01000502.1 GCA_021604265.1 Nitrospirales bacterium | reverse complement strand
ATGCTCCGGTCTCACCCTTTTGTTGTTGAATTCCAAAAATTACCACCAACTTTAATAATTTGTGTTGAATTTCATTTAAAATCGCCACGAGCTTTGCCACGCGTTGGGCTACGAGATCCTGGAAAGACAACGCTACATGGATATTTAACAATCTACCTTCATCAGCCTTCACCATGACCAAAATTGCATCAAGATCCTTGACGGCCCTCCCGGCCACATTGGCACGCAATTGTTCCAAATGATGTTGGATCCCCTCCCGGTTCCGTTCCAATTCCTCTGTCAGGCTGAGAACCTTATGCGTTCCGTCCTCCGTCATTTTTGCAAGATCATACAAATGTGATGTGGCTTGAGGCAGTTGATCTGAGGTGGAGGTCACAGGAGATTCCATTTCCCGAATGGTTTTGGTAATTACTTCCACGTACTTGGCCAATTCCTCCATTTCTGCATTAATGGAACGTTTTTCATTCAAAACCTCCTCGGGCATCTCTCCATCGCCTGGCACCTCGGTCTCAATCATCCGATCCACGAGCATAAGAATCTCCTTTATATCGTCATATTTGGAAGATGTTCTGCCCCGCTATGACGTTTTGGCCGGCTGAACATTTGCAAATATTTTTTCTAATTTTCCTTGCAAGACTTCCGCAGTAAATGGCTTAACGACGTAGTTACTGACCCCGGCTTGGACTGCTTCGATTAAATTTTCCTTTTGCGCCTCAGCAGTCACCATTAAAAACGGGAGCGTTTTTAATTCTGCATCGCTTCGAACCGCCCGCAAAAGCTCAATACCTTGCATCACCGGCATATTCCAATCCGACACCACCAAACCAAAACCACCGCCCTTCAATTTCGTCAAAGCATCCTGCCCGTTTTCGGCTTCCATGATGTCCGAAAAGCCGATTTGACGTAACACATTTTTGACAATTCGACGCATGGTAGACATATCGTCCACCACCAACACTTTCATCCCGGTATCAATCATGATGCGCTCCTTACGCCTTGGTCCATAAAACCCCAGGCAATGTGGGTATTCCCATTAAAGAATCATCTTGAATTCGTTGATATTCTTATTATCCTGTACTAACCTGGCCTATTCGAAATTCGGTTTTCTTCTCTTGTTTCTTTAGCCGTCCTTATAAAATTTCACATCTCGGCTTTGGTTCTTTCATCAGACCATCTTGGTAGATTGCCCATGCCGTAGACTATCGATAATGTATTTTTAAGTGTTCGGGACCGGAACCTTGATTGAAGTCAATTTCCCCTGGTCTTAGAACCTTAAACAATATTTGAGGACTCAGGATTGAATTGCTTTGGACAGACAAGGTTAGGAGGGAAGAGGAAGTTTTATCTCGTGCGACGGAAAAGCCATGAACGATAACGCCTCTGACCACGTTCAAAGATCAGGGATACACTCACTTGCTCATTCCGGGGCATCTTGCCCTCAGAATATGAGCAAGGAATTCATGTGGCGTCTGGCCTATCCTCCAGGAAGAAAGTCACGGGCCACCTGCGGAAGTTAATTCAAACTAAACCTGTCCCGAGCCGCCGGTTGGGGCCCAGCACCAACCATCACGGACTCTCCTCCAGCATTTTGTACCCAGGCTTCAATTTCCTCCCGAACAAAACGCCAGTGTTTCCCAACTTTATGCCCTGGGAGTCGACGTTCTCTCGCTAGCTTGTAGATTGTCGATTTTGGGACTTTCAAGAACGTCGATACTTCACTTAAGGTCAGCAAATCTTTCATTGTGGCACCCTCATTAGAGTTTGGTCAGTAATGTGTGTGATATCGGACTAATCATGTGAAAACTTGAGACTTCTTCTTAGATAGTAGGAAATTGTGCTCTCTTCACCAACCGATCCCGGCTTACGAAACATGGTCATTCCGTGTTCCGCCCTCAGCGAAAGAGATAGTTTGGGAAGACCGTCCCTCCTTTTCTCCTTGAACAAAAATCAAACGTTCAAATACACAAATTAGCTGTTTAACCCTCTGCTCTAATTGGATGACCGCTGAATGAAGAAGCGAAAATGTTGCCGAGACAGCCCTGCATTCAAGTTGTTCAGCTTCTTTCCATTCTGACATGGCATGTACCGCACCCAGCGCCCCTTTCATTTGATGAGCCAGTCTTTGAAGCTCTGAGCGATTTTGCATGTGAATAGCTTGATGCAACCCTTTGATCAAATCCGGTGTTGTGACCTTAAATATGTGAAACAAGGAATACAGCAACCCCTCATCTCCCTCCAGGGCGTGCAAAGCGGCTGAGACGTCATAGAGCGTTCTGTCCTCAGGGAACTCGGAGGGATTTCCTGCATGGTGTTCCCGATCTAAGTCTCTAGTGGCAACCGAAAAAGTCCCCTTCCGATCAGTCTTGTTATCTGTCTTCGATAAGGACGGATCTATGACACCTCCAGGAACAAACCCTACCCATTTCCTGAGTATTCGTTCAAAGTCTCGTAAATGAACCGGCTTAAAAAGACAATCATCCATGCCATTCTCCAGGCATTGTTGTCCATGCTCAGAAAGCACATGGGCTGTCATCCCGACAATGGGAATATGGTGAACCGGAGGAGACGCCGACCCATAATGGCGATGCCAATAGGCCGATGTATGGAGAAATGCTCCAGCATGTTCCAATTCCCGAATATGCTGAGTGATGGCCAGTCCATCCATGTCGGGAAGTTCCCAGTCCATCAGAATGCAATCCACATCTGTGGATTGCAACAATGTCAAAGCTTGGGACCCCGTGTCCACGATCGTCACTTGACATCCGAGTTTCCCTAACATCCCCGCTGCGACCCGTTGATTGACGGGATTATCCTCCACAACCAACACCGAAGGTCCTGCTTGTTTCTGGAGG
>BQIY01000501.1 GCA_021604265.1 Nitrospirales bacterium | reverse complement strand
TTCTTCAGCCCGACCTTCGCCCGTGCCCGCACTCGACCAATGGTTCGAATGAATTTGCCCCCCATCGCCATGACCTGATGGCCGAAGACATGTTCGACACGGGCGCGGGTCCGGCTCCGACGCTGATTGGTTTGCGTTTGTTTTGCGGTCAAAGGCTTATCCCGATAGCCCTTGTACTGAATCCGCGAGCGGAGCTTCCGCTTCTTGAGTTGCCCTTCGATCTCTTCCGAGCGATAGGCGGCATCCGCCCACACGTCCCGGCCAGCAGCCTTGTTCTGCAACACCTCCTCGAGCACTTGACTGTCATGCATCGCCGCATCGGTCACCGTATACCGTCGAATCAGTTTGTGCTTCTTATCGACGTTCACATGATTCTTGTATCCAAAGTGACTGACCCCATGCTTCTTTGTCCAGCGCGCCTCCGTGTCTTTCTGCCGCCGCTTTGCCGGTTGAGCCTCCCAGTCCGCGGGGCAGTCGCCCGCCTTCACGGTCGCGTTTTCTTCACGCGTATTCCGTTGTGTCGGGACTGGGATGAGCGAGGCATCAATGAGTTGGCCTCCGCGAGCTTGTAACCCCTGCTCTGCTAGATAGATATCGAATTGAGTGAAAAGCGTTTCGACCACTCCCGCTTGAGCCAATGTCTCGCGAAATAACCAAATCGTCTTGGCATCGGGAATCCGCTGATGGAGGTCGAGGCCCAAGAAGCGCATGAACGAGAGCCGGTCACGAATCTGATATTCCGTTTGGTCATCGGACAAGTTATAGAGGGCTTGCAGGACCAGAATTTTGAACATGTGAATCGCATCAAATGGTGGCCGGCCTCCCTTGGGACGCTTGGAGCGATGCAGGCTCTTGTCGAGCGTTTTGCGAAAGCGGGCCCAGGGAATGTGCTGGGCGAGGTCCTCTAAGGGATCGCCCGTCTGGGGCAAAGCGTCGTAGCGATGAGTCAGGTCAAAGAACCCAAGTTGGCCAGGTGTGTCCATGAGTGGTCCTCCTTGGAACAGACTTATGCCACAGTTCGACAGAATTGTCAGTAGTTTTTAGAGATGCCCATATATAGAAGTTAGTCCGCTGCAGTGTCTTTGCGACGTCTGGGTCCCCGTTGATGCGCTGCAGTATCTGGGTGGTGATAAAACTCACGGATACCACACTTAAATTCAAGTTGAAGTCTGAAGTTTTCTTCGTTCATGGTCAACTAATCTCTAGCTAGCCAGCCTACAAGATTGATTCCTCAAACACTTACTTGACAATTATGTCAAAGTTGAGAAAATGCTGCTCGAGATAGGTTGGGCATGCCTGCCGAATAGTGGTCTTTACGAATGTCTTTTTCTTTGTGGACCGAGGATGCAAAAGCATTAGGAAATACTCCTTCAAAAGAAGAGTAAGCTAGGCAATGAGGGAATGAAAACAGTCCCGATTAAGATAATTTGATCTTAACCTGAGATATTTTACTTCGCTTTAACTGGCTAATTTACATACGACGTCAGTGTTTGGAGATTCTATCATGTCGGATGCAATCATCGAGGCCTTAATCAATGGGGTATTCACCGTTGTGGGTGGATTAATCGGCGCAGCAATTATGTGGTGGAAGCTGTCCAGCTCACGCAAAGAAAAGATACATGAAGAACAACTTCAAGCACTTGAGAAATTTGCGACTCTTACGGAGGTGATTCGCAAGGAATGTCTGCAATACCTTTCATCCTACAAGAATTCTCACCTGCGGCTCCAATCACAGGATAAATCTTCAGACGCAGCTACTGCAGAACTTGAGAAAAACCTTAGTCAACGGATTCATGATGATGGTCATGTCATCACTACTGGCCAAATCATGCGCGTGTCTTTTCCTGACCTCACGATAGATGGAAAGGATTGGGAATCTATATCTAAAGAAGGCCAGCATGCATACAAAGAATTTGTAGAATCTGTTCATAAATCAGCCACAGGTAAGAACGGTATCGCTTCGGATGATCCTAAGAATAAGCTGTATGCTTATATTAACGAACGGCAGAAGATAGCGGCAACTTGCCGCGCCAAGTTGGTAGGATAACCCTGTTTCGAGTATTGAACTCAACTGGTTGCTGGCCATGGGGAGAGGGTCAGGCCTGCGTTAATGCGTTAATGTATTCATTCAACGTGGCCATGCCCCCTTAATTGGGGGTCAGGTCACGTGCTTTATAACATAGCCCTCACCCTTCTTAATGTTTAAGGTGGTGGTGGAAGGTTTTTTAATAGAACAAGCATTTCCTGCTCACGAGGAATGAATTTTGAGCTACCATTCTCAAGCACAATTTTTCCCGCCTTGAAACCTTGAGTGGCATCCCATCCCTATTTTTATTTCATACTTTCCGTATGAACATTAGAGGCCATTTTAAAGCCGCGTCTGTTGCCCGTGTCGTCACGTTACTATCATTACCAATCTCAAATTCCTGCCACCAATCAAAAGGAATCGGCGCTTCAAACTCCCGAAGTGTACATGGAGGAGGATAACATACACCCAATCACATAGGGTGTACCTTATTTGAGATGATCGCTGTGCATATCCGGACTTTTTCTCACACACAACAAACCGATAGCCAGAAATCCAAAATTCAATATTCTAGCAGATGCTAACGCCCACCGTATCAACAATTACACTTGATTGAAGATACGAAAAATAGAAATTTACTCAAACCCGCAGCTTTGCAAATATAGCAACATGGTCGCAGACGCAGTCAGGAACCAAACTTGGCAACCACGCTAACAGATTGACATATTGATGCATGCATAATAGGCTTTGATGCATGAGAACAACGGTGAGACTTAACGATCAGCTCTTGGCCGCGGCAAAACAACATGCCGCTAAAACTGGCTGTACA
>BQIY01000500.1 GCA_021604265.1 Nitrospirales bacterium | reverse complement strand
ATCCGGAGATCGTCAGGGGATATATCACTTTCTCAGTGTTCATCTTTCCTTCTGTAGACGAATCCTCTTAGCAGGGGTCATTGTTTGACTTAGTCGCGCATGCCCGTTAGCCTTAGTGGATATGGCAAGGCAATTACGGTTGGAGTATGCTGGTGCGCTGTATCATGTGACGGCTCGGGGTTACGCGCAGCAAAATATTTACTTTGATGACCAGGACCGCCGTCGTTTTCTGGATCTCCTCGGTTGCGAAGTGAGTCAACAACATTGGCGATGCTATGCCTACTGTTTGATGAATAACCATTACCATCTTGTGCTCGAAACGCCTGAACGGAATCTAAGTCGAGGTATGCGTCGATTGAATAGCCTGTATACTCAAACCTTTAATCGTCGTCATCAACAGGCTGGGCCTGTGCTGCAAGGTCGGTTTAAAAGTATTCTTGTCGAGAAAGATGCCTATTTGTTAGATCTCTGTCGCTATATTGTGCTTAATCCGGTGCGAGCTGGTTTAGTGAAACAGGCTCAAGATTGGAAGTGGAGCAGTTATCGAGTCACGGCGGGTCGGGAGGCGGCCTTGAGTTGGGTGGATGTGGGCGGCATTCATCAGTTCTTTCATCGGTCAAAAGGTGAGGCCCGACGGCGTTATCAGCAATTTGTGCGAAACGGTCTGAATGAACCGTCTCCGTGGAAACATGTACGAGGTCAGATTTTCTTAGGGCGTGAGCCGTTTTTAGCAAGCATGGCGAAGCTTGTGAAGAGACAACCTGGGGAAAATGTCGCACGCGCACGGCCAACCCGCTTGACGGGTAAGCAGGTGTTAACCCGGGTCGGACTGGTCTATTCCCTCAAACCTCATGAACTGCTGACTCGAGAGCATCAGGGGGCGTATCAGTGTGCAGCCTGGCTGCTGCGGAGAGTGGCGAACGAACCGTTGGGTGTTGTCGCAGACCGATTTGGGGTTTCCCCATCACGGATCTCGCATATTCAGCGGACACTCGAGAGTCAAGGGTTGAGTCGTGAACAAGCTAGGGCTCAACAGTTGTGTCAAGTCAAGCAATGATCCCTATAGCAAGGAGGCTATTCATTTTGAAATTCTTCATCTATCTCGTCTTGTTCCTGTTTTCCTGTCTTACGCTCACCACGCTGTCATTTGCGACAGTCGGAGACGTAAATTATATCTCTGACGAGTTGAAGGTGCCGATGCGGAGTGGACCGACGACGGGTCATCGTATTATTCATAGTGGTCTGCCGAGTGGAACTCGTCTTACGATACTCGGGACTGATGAGGAGGGGGAATTCACGCAAGTTCGAACTGACGGTGGGAAGGAAGGGTGGGTGCGGTCTCAATATCTGGTCGCCGCCCCGATTGCCCGCGAGAAACTTGCGGCTTCAGAGAAGCGCCTTCAACGGCTCAATGCACAAATGGCAAAAGACCGTGAAGCACATGCCAGCATCCAGTCTCAGTACAAAGAAGCCGAGGCCACCAATCGGACGTTGAGTGCGCAGGTCGAATCTCTGACCAAAGAGCTGAATGAACTGAAGCGGGTCTCGGCGAATCCAATCAAAGAGCATGCCCGTAATGTCGAACTGACTCAACAGAATGAACGCTTACGTCATGATGTCAGTGAACTGACCTCTAACGTGAAACGCTTGGAGGACAATGTTCAGCGTGATTGGCTGGTGTATGGTGGGGCTCTCGTGCTTATTGGTCTGATCTTTGGCGTGGTCATTAAGGCACGACCTCGAAAGACCACGAGCTATTCTTCACGGTATTCTTAAGCAAGTACGACAAAGAAAATTGTCGGCATGTGTCTTGTCCTCGAGGAGACGGATTGCATTTCTCGCTCTTGGACTCAACATGTTATCGCGAATCCAAATACGTTCCAAACAGGAACATACAACTCACTCCGTGCGGTACAACGTTTCAACCAGTGGAAGTTATAGCCGTACATTTGAATATTCGCTTGTACGATGTGTGTGGCTGCATTGTGTACGTATAGTCAATTCGGCTAACGTTCTGTGGTTTCGCTAGAATTGAATCGGCTCTAAGACCCAAAAGTTTATGGTGAATGATGCACGAATCTTCGAACTATATTTGGAGTATTATTGTTTTGAAACATGGGAAGACTCCCCCAGATTTGCTGCAATCAAATAGGGTAAGCGCGAGGGGAGATCAGGAGGCTTGCCGCCAATCGACGTATGATGACAGATATTTTGACGCGATTGGCTTCTCACGTTCCAATGCGTAGGTAGTGTCTCTTCTCATCTTGGGTTATCGGGTATCTCTCGCTACACTGGCCAGGTTTCTTCGCGCCATGCCATGTCCCAAAACATCCATTCATAGCGGGAACTGATCAGGAAGGCTTCTTCCATTCGAGTTTTTTCGGCTGAGCCAGCCGACTTCGCACAGCGGTCGACAAGCGCACGCATCCATTGGGCGACTTCAGCAAACTCTGGGGAGCTGTACATCATCAGCCAATCACGGTAGGGATGGGTGGCTTTGGGAGGGCCGTTGCGCAAGAGGTGTTTGCCAATTTCACAATAAATCCAGGCGCAGGGAAGTGCGACAACGGTGATTTCTCCGAGTGTGCCTTCTTGCGCTACGCTGCGCATGTGCCGGCAATAGGCATAGTTTGTGGGAGACATGGGGGTCGTTCGCATTTGCTTTGCTGAGAGCTTCCAGTGTTTACCGTAGGTTTGATGAAGCCCGCGTTCGACCGTAATGGTGTCTTCGACGAGTTTGGTAAAATGGAGAGCCGTTTCAGAGTCGGCCGCACGTTTGGCTCCAGCTGCGAATATTCTGGCAAGTTCTTCAAGATATCGGGCATCCTGACGGATGTAATATTGGAATTTTCGAG
>BQIY01000499.1 GCA_021604265.1 Nitrospirales bacterium | reverse complement strand
ATCCACGGGTCGGGCCATGGTTGATCCTTGTTGTAAGGCGATATCGACGCCTTCAGCAAAAAACTCTTCGTCTCCACAGAGTCGAACTTCAACTTCCAAGTAGGGCATCTGTAAGATTTCCTGAATTTTCTCCTCCGGCATTCGAACCGATTTCTTCTGTCGTTTCGACTCAGCCGCTTCCCGGCGACCAAAATATTCCAGCCAATAATGGCGGGTGCGTAAAATGGCATGGGGGCCACAGGGGGCTTGTTCAGGGTCAGCTCCAACGCGAATCGCCTGTTCTGCGGTTTTCATGATCGTAGCGACATCTTCAACGTTCTCTGCTTTTTCCATTGAACTTCGTCCATCCGCTAAGGCTTGATTGGCCTGTTCCATGGTCAGGTCAATATCTATCGCGTTTGCATGAATGGACATCGCATGCCAAGAGAGGATCAGTATGGTGCCCATGATAAACGTAAAACGATTCACAGTGAAGACGTGTTGGAGCTGCATGGAATCCTCCTTAGCACCAAGACTTTTTCGCAGAGAAAAAGGCGAGATGAGAACGTATGAAAGCACGGATTGTAGAAAACCGCATCAATCATTGCAATCCCTCTTGGTGACAACGTTACCTGAGCCATGGTCGCGAGATAATCAAAAATTCAGTGGATTCGGTGTCCTATCGATTTTCGAAAGAAATGCGATCACTGGTTGACTCTGTGCAGAAAGTTGGGTAGATTAGGCCTAGTCATGCGGAGGTGGGCCGTCCCGACTACGGCGCCAGCATCCGGGTATCCCGCCTAACCCAAACGATCCCCATCCATCATTCTTATTCATGTCTTAGCGTTAATGTAATTCATAATTAATTCATCAAATGCGTGTGAACGAATCAGTGAAAGCGTCTCTGGGAGGGTATATGGACCTCGATAAGGTTGAGCGGGTATATACGAACTATGCTGGGATGTATGATCAAACCTTTGGACGTATGGTTCAGCAGTCACGAGAATCTGCCGTTCGCGGATTACCCATTCAGCCTGGAGATCGGGTTTTAGAAGTCGGGATTGGAACGGGCGAAGCTCTGCCCTTATACCCGGAGCATTGTGAAGTGCTCGGGATAGATTTTTCTGAGGGCATGTTGGAGAAAGCTCGAAAGCGGATTCAAACATATCAATTAGATCATGTCACATTGAGACGGATGGATGCCGGTCAGATGGAGTTAGAAAATGATTCGTTTGATATTGTCATGGCCGCCTATGTCGTGACCGCAGTTCCCGATTATCGAAAAGTCATTCGTGAAATGATTCGTGTCTGTAAGCCCGGTGGCCGCATTATTATGTTGAATCACTTCAGCAACGGAAATAAAGTCATCGCGGCTGTTGAAAAGATGATTTCGCCGCTCTGCAAGCATATCGGGTTTCGAACGGATTTATCGCTCAATACGGTATTAGAGGGGACGACTCTGGTTGTTGAACGGAAGAAAAAAGTCAATCCTCTCCGGTTTTGGCATCTCGTCGAATGCGTCAATCAAAAAAATGGGCATGCGATGGCAGTTGCCTCTGTTAAGTAATCTACCGCTTCGTACGGCCTCCTCACCAAAAATTCGTTTATCATCTGTGAATGTGAATTGAGAGTGCCGGGATTTCCCGCTCAGCCGGGCTGTCACGGCAACAACTCAAGGAAGGGCTTTTGTTGAGAGTTGCAGATTGCCTCATGCATGTGCCGTTTGAGGGACCAGGCGTCTTCAAACCCTTTCTTGAACAGCGTGGGTATGAAGTCCGTCAGCAGCTTGTGCCTCGAGATGGGCTGCCCTCTGAGCTCGGCGATTTTTTGCTGGTAATGGGAGGGCCGATGTCCGTCAATGATTCGGAGTCATGGCTTGCTGAGGAACGGGTCTTTATTCAATCGGCGTTGTCCAAAAATATTCCCATTGTTGGAGTGTGTTTGGGGTCACAGTTGCTCACGCAGGCATTAGGGACATCGGTGACGCCAAGTCCCAACTTTGAAATCGGTCTGTTGCCGGTGACTGTCAGTCTTGACGGGGAACGTGATCCAGTTTTTCAATTCATGCCGCGTCAGTTTGATGTATGGCAATGGCACGGCGAAGGGTTTGAGTTGCCGGCCAATACGGTCCTCCTTGCGGCCTCAGAACAGTTTCCCGTCCAAGCGTATCGCTATGGAACACATGTCTATGCCCTGTTATTTCACCTTGAATTGGACAAGGAAGGGGCTCAGCGGTTGTGTCAAGAATGTTCGGCAGATGTGGTTCGTTGCGGTTGTTCGCCGGAAATTCTCCTGGACAACGTCAGTTCCGTGTTTCCGCAATTGCATGCCTGTGCTGAGCAGCTCATTACTCATCTGACGTCAAAGCCCGGTTAACGAGTCCTCTTCTGGTGTTGAGCCGGAGTTTCTTGTCCCGTTCTCTTCTTGATTCCCCACCTCTGGCTGAAGTAACGTGAGCGTTTCCATATTTGATCATTCTTCCTGCCGCACAGTGTATGAATGTGCAGCCTCATCACGTATAAAAAAGGAGTGAAGACTCATGGGTGGATTTCCTATCACATATGCTGATCGTATTCGAACCTTGCCGCCTTATTTGTTCGCGGCGATTGATGAGATGAAACGAAAGGCAATCGAACGAGGGATGGATATTATTAATCTGGGAATAGGCGACCCGGATCTCCCGACACCAAGCCCAATCATTGAGAGACTGAAGCAAGCGGTAGACGATCCAACGCATCATCAATATCCGTCGTATGACGGCATGTTATCGTTTCGTACGGCTGTGGCGAATTGGTATCAGCGGCGGTTCGGCGTGCAGGCCGACCCCGTATCCGAAGTCGTGACATTAATTGGATCAAAAGAAGGGATTGGGCATGTC
>BQIY01000498.1 GCA_021604265.1 Nitrospirales bacterium | reverse complement strand
AGATAACTTAGGCGCCTCGAAAAAGATTCCAAAAGTCGTTCAGGGCCATCTTCAAAGACATTCAGAACTTTGGTGAGTGGAAAGTTTTCAAGGGCACGTTGAGCCAGCCTATTTGCTATAGCGTGGGGAAGAACAGCTCTCCAGATATTTCGGTGCTGAACAAGACCGCGTCTTTTTAATTCAGCAAGATCCGAAAAGAGTGCAGAAGAACTCATATTGGCTAAATCAGCTAGTTGGCTTAGCTCTGAATCTCCATTCATATTTTCCCCGTCAAACGAATAGACCAATGAGCAAATTTCAGCAGATTTTAGCAGTGCAGATTGTGATGTATACCGTTGCTCAAAGAGCCGATTAAAAAGTTCCTCATCTTTTAAATGGGCTAATGTTCCACCTTGGGAAACCGTATTCGCCAAAGCTAGGGCAATGCGAGAATTGCCATCAGAAAATTTCGCAATTGTTCTAGCATCGGTTGGACTTAAGCTCGCTATCCGATGTCGAAGTAATAATCTTTCAATTAACGTTTGGGAAGCCGGCTCCAATCGGAAGACATCGGTTTCTTCGGGTTGGTCTTCCCGAATATCATATTCAACAGTAAGGAGCCTGATTAAACTTCTAGGTGCTATACATAGCGAGGTTAATTGACGATGTAATTCCGGAGGACAGTTGTCGACTACTAGTATGGCAGGAGATTGGCCTGCTATAAGATATTCAGCAACACTACTGGGATCAGGATTAGGGTTGCCTCCCATATCTGCGTAATACACTTGTGAGGGATTCAAGGGATTTTCGCCAATTCGGTCATCAAACAAAGCCTGTAGTAACCGAGTTTTTCCAACTCCAGAAAGTCCTACTAACCGAACTGAAGATCGGGCTTGGGAGAGTGTTTTTCGAAGGCAATTAATGCCTTCTAAGGGCGCCATAACTTGTGGTGAATCCCCTCCCTCCTTGCACAATCGAATTTCCTCATCTAAAAGATACTCTTCTGTAATTTCTCCGGAAGGATTAGCCCAATTTTCAAATGGGCGCCAACCTTGGATGGGCCTCCCGATTTTATCTCGGACCCATAAAATTAGAGATGGATGACTACGAACCCATGCGGCAATTCGTTCCCTATCATAAAAGTCGGTTGTGAGTTGGTTCGCGTTTTCGATTGCAGACAAGGCCTCTCTCATAGCTTTTCGGCGACTGCTAAGAGCGGAATATGTCGTTGACCCAGTGCTACTAATAATGATGTAGGCTCCACCCGTATTGGCTAATTCACATATTACTTTTCTTAATTCATCTTTAGGCCTCATTTCTTTAATAATTTCTGAACGTGGCATATCAGGTTTTTTAACCTGAAAACCAGTATTTGCTTTTGGGATAAATCCATTTATGGGAAGAATTTCCGAGACTAGAACCCAAACATCAAGCCCACCATCCTTGGCATCTTGGTGCCCCCCAAAAGTCACCGCCGCCGTTGAGATGTTCTTGGAGCGAAGCTCTGCTTCACAAAGTAAGCCCACCAGAGATCGCAGGTCACTATCATTGAGGGAATTAATTTCTTTTCCTGTTATTTCCAGCATTCATTCTCGCAATACTTTAGCGTCATTTGGAAAAACCATTTTTATATCTAGCATATTTTTCAAATTTTCACCATTGTAGAGCATTTGAATGAGGGCGAATTTATTCTTCATTGAAAAGGAGTAGAGATAGCCCGTTGGATCTCAGAAAGCGCACCCATCTGTTCTGTGGTGCGGATCCTCTTGAACACGGTTTTGGATTTAGGGGACGATCACTTGAAAGACGATAGCACAGAGGGAGATAGCAGATATGGCGATCGCCGCAAGACTGATTTGCAAGGCGCGTTGCTGATTAGATGTGGCCACTGAGGCGGCGTGTTCGATAGCCGCAACCGTACTTTGCAATTGTTCGGCAAGCTCTTTTACATGTGTGGCGTTTTGGGAGGCGGCTGTTTGTAACTCGCTGATTTGTTGCTGCAACAAATGTGTCTGATCGGTGGTAGGTGCCGTCCCTTTTTTTGTAAATGCGGGTGCGGTGGCCGAAATAATTGTCCCGATATGTGGAAGGACGGCTTTAAGTGCCGGAATGAGCCATGTTGCCATAGAAATGCCTCACAACAATAAAGGTCTGTTAGGTTGGATGAAGGACTAAAAGCAATATGCTGAAAATGTAGCTGTTTGTCAAAAAAATGGCGATCAAGTTCAAAAAATGTTCTATACAAATTTTCAGTGTGGCACATGGAGTTACGGTGCGGCACCCATCCACTGAGGGATACGTAAGGCTTCCATGAAGAATTCATTCGATAACGGGGTTAATTTCCTATCCCCGTCATTCGAACAGGGCGCGCTCTGCCCGCTGGAGATCATCAGGCGAGCCGAATAACACAACGACATCCCCTGCCTCCAGCCTGGTTTCGCCTGACGGCATGAGTTGCCGTTGCCCTTGCCGCACCAAAGCGGCAATCGCGACGCCCTTAAGATTCAGTTCATGTAATGAGTTTCCCACAACAGAACTGTCCGGAGGTAGGACCACCGGTCGAAGGCGGTCGACGTTGTGTTCTTCCCGCGTGTCGGCCAGCAGGCTATCGCCCAGAAAGAACTCACGTAATAAATGATACCGCCCATTGCGCTGTTCCCGCATTCGACGTGCCACGCGGGAAATGGGCACGTCCAGTAACACTAGAGCATGTGCGGCGATCATGAGACCGGCTTCCAGCGTCTCCGGCACCACCTCTGTCGCGCCGGCCTCGCGCAATTCCTCGACGTGGGTTTCATCGCGGGTACGTACCATGATCGGAAGATCTGGACGTAAGGTGCGAAGGTGATGCAGGGTTTTATGAGCCGACCCCACATCTGCG
>BQIY01000497.1 GCA_021604265.1 Nitrospirales bacterium | reverse complement strand
GAAGCTCGGGATCAATGGCTAAACTAATCACGCGTGTTCGCGTGAGCTCCCCTTCAAAGCGTTCCCAACTTTTACCAGTATCACGGGATTTATACACGGCTTCATCTGTGGCCACGTAGACAATGTCGGGCTTGGTCGGATGAAGGGCAATCGACACAATCGTGTTGCTTCGTTCACCGCATCCGATAAGTAACCCAACGAATACCATGGGCAGCCACCAAGCATTCCTAGGATAATGGTGAGCTTTTTCTTCGTTCACCACGAGTATCCCCAAGGCCAGTTTTTACAATGGGCAATGAATGCGAAATAGGGATGCTCGGTTTGACGCCATTTGCATGACGCTTGGCATCCGGCAATAACGCGTCGGTTAGTCGTTTTTGTCATAACCCGTTAATTCCACATATCCCATCCCTTTGACCGGTTGCTGGTCAAATGTGCCAGATGTATCAACGTCCCCTTCCCAATATGTCACTTGAGTACTTCGATCCGTACGTAATTCTTGATCGTTCATGCGAGGGGTAATGCGTAATCGAATATGAGGAGATTGAATCGCTAAGGTCCACTGGCTGGGGTATCGTGCCCCGCTTTTTGGACTTTCCCAGTGATCGAGTATGGTGACGGTAAGATTTTCACGGTTCAAGTGTTGTGTGGATCCGTCTGGAAAAATCAATGTCCCACTCGAGGCAGGGGAAAACGTTCCGTCTTCTTGACGGAGCCAGTAAGTCATAATGTCATGTCCGGAATCGAGTTGAAGGCTAAACCAATCCCACCCCACAAGTCCGTCTTCTAATTCTGATGAGGCAAATTCGTGGTCCATCCAGCTAGTGCCCGTGACCGTGAACTCTTCGCCATCTAATTGAAGCGTTCCCTTGGTGTGCAGCCGAGTCAGAGAATAATAATGCGAAGCGTGTGTAGGGCGAGTTCCTTTTTGACTGATCCCGTCCAGGCCATGAATGACTGGTGATTGTGAGGAATGTGTGAGCAACTCTATTGAGAAATTGTCTGCTTTGGCCTGAAGTCGAAATTGTTGATGACGGTCATCGACGGCATTTACTGACCATTGATCAATCCAGGTATGTAATCTGCCCTTTAGTGCGCCGGCTTTCCCTAGGGCTTCACGGCTGACCTTTTCAGCATATCGAAAATTCTTGTTTTGTTCATCGGTAAGAGCAAAATGCGCGAGATACAGTTGGCGAATGGCCCATTGAGAGGGGTTATCCCACGCACGCTCATCATCGATAGCTCGGCGAAAAAAAGTTAATTCATAGCCAAATCGCCGATTATTAGGAGTGAAGACATGCCCGGTGAAGTACCACCATTCCGTCAAAAAAATTTCATGTGCTCCGTGGTCGTAGGGGAAGGTGTACGTGTAGCCTGCACGTGCATTTTGGAAGGCTGGTTTGGTTTGGTGTTCCATATTACCAGCAACGGCAACAATGCAGGAGTTTCCCCTTATCAATTCAACAACACAGATAAACGCGAGGAAGAAGACTTTCTTAGATAACGAATCGACAAAGCGATAAGAGAAAGGTGTATGCATGGAAATCTTGGTCGGGCTTATAGCATGGAGCACAGGTGAGCGCAAATCCCTTGATTTAAGAAGTATTTCGACTATTCACCAGACGATCGCTCGTAAGGGCATCGTTGACATTAGAGAAAACCCTCGGCTATCGTAGCCCATGTTTTCAGACGCGCATTCGACTCCATCAGGGGCGTTTACGATCCCTGCTGTCATCCCCTTTTTCCCTTTGCCGAATGTCGTATTTTTCCCGCATACCTACTTGCCGCTCCATATTTTTGAGCCTCGATATCGAGCGATGATTGAGGATACGGTAGAAAAGGGTGATTGTATAGGCATGGCATTACTGAAAGATGGATGGGAAGATCAATATTATCAAGCCCCTCCCATTCATGATTTGGGTTGTGTGGGACGGATTGTGAGTACCAAAAAACTGTCTGATGGTCGATTTAATATTGTCTTAAAAGGACTGTGCCGTGGTCGGTATGACGAACAATCGGTTGCCACGCCGTATCGGCAAGCGAAAGTCCAATTATTACCGGATACAGAGGAGTCTCTTACACTTGACTCAGTCATTCGAATCAAACTTGTTGAGATGGCTATATCGTATTTAGATTTGAAAAAAGCCAAGGACCTCAGTGAGCTTCTGACCTCCGAGAACCTTGATGATGGGGTGTTAGTGAACAGTTTATCCGCCGGGCTGGACCTCACGCCATTAGAAAAGCAATTTTTGCTCGAAGCTGAGCATCTTGCTCAACGGGCACGCCGCTTAACAGACCTTTTGAAATTCAAACTCGCCGACCTTCAATCCTCCGCTCAAGGGTGATTTCTGTGGCCACCTCTACAGTCGCCATTGAAGTGACCGGATTGAGTAAGACGTATGATAGTCTTACCGCAGTTCAAGATTTATCGTTAACGGTCCAAACGGGTGAAATCTTTGGTCTTCTCGGTCCAAACGGGGCTGGGAAAAGCACCACGCTGCGAATTTTGATTACCACCTTAAAACCCACGAGCGGCCAAGCGACTATTTTTGGGCATGACGTGGTGGCTGAGGCCGATACCGTTCGGCAATTAATCGGGTATGTTCCACAGGAACGAGCCATTGACCGGTTCCTGACGGGTAGAGAGCATTTGTTGCTTCTTGGCGACCTCTATCATTTACCAAAGGAAGAAGCTATTCGACGGATTCAGGAACTTCTCAAGCTCGTGGACTTGGAAGACCACGCTGATCGAGTGGCCAAGACCTATTCAGGTGGCATGAAGCGCAAGCTTGATATTGCTTGCGGACTTTTGCCCAATCCCAAAGTTCTTTTTTTGGACGAACCCACGTTAGGACTTGATGT
>BQIY01000496.1 GCA_021604265.1 Nitrospirales bacterium | reverse complement strand
TGCGTTTCGATTTCCTTGATGTTGGCACGCTTGCGCTTGGGGTCATAATAGTCATTGAAATTATCAATGCCCACCACACGATCGCCCCGCTTTAAGAGCGTTTCAACGGTATGACTCCCAATAAATCCAGCAGCACCAGTTACCAACACAGTCTTAGACATGCCTGATCTCCTTCTCGTTGTCGTTCGTCTTATCGTCTGCTCAACAGCACTCGGGTATCAATAACACAAACTATCATTTTTGGTCACATATGAGAGCGGATTTCATCACTCAGCTCAACAAATCCCCATGATGAACGGCTTGAGGTATCAGTCGGTTATTCCAACTGTCGCCTTAAGACAGAGACCATCTCTTGACCCGCTATCGTGAAGGAACGGTCTCTATTCGACAGAATCATCATGCCTGACCTCAACTTGTGAGGTGCCAGAGTGATTGCTACAATACGGTAATGGTCGGAGTGATAAGGAATAGTACACTTGAGGTACCAGAGGTTATCGAAGACACGGGGACTGGCACGGGGGAAGACTTCGAGGCAGAAGTCATTGTGTATAACTGCAATTGTCACACCTATCAACAGGTCATTGCGTTATTTTGCCAATTCATACCAGGCATGACGCCAGACCGGGCATTCGAACTCGCCTGGCAAATCGACCACCATGGCAGTGCCGGAGTGTATCGAGGCGATCAAAAAAAAGCTGAAGGCATTGCAAATCAATTAGCGGCTGGCGGATTACGTGTCGAAGTCCGATATTGACGTGCTCAAGAGTCACACGGTAACAGCGTCTTCATTGATTGCACTTCTGGCTAGCGCTGAAATTGTGAATCGCGCATCATCAAAAAAGCCGAGGATTTGACTATTTTTTGGCCTTAACCGGAGCCTTCTTCACTTTCGTTCCCGGCTTCGATGGACTTTTTGACTTTGCCGCCTTTTTAGGAGTTGGCTTCGCGACCGTTTTTTTCACTTTTTGGCTGGAGGTTTTTGAAACTGGAGCTTTGGCCTTAGTCGTTGCCTTTTTTGCGGCCTTTGGTTTAACGGATTTGCGTTCCGTAGCCACCTTCGGCTTAGGTTTTTCGCTTGCAGCCTTCTTTGATTTTAGTGATTGAGGTTTCTTGGATTTTGCGCTTGATTTCTTTTCAGAATTAAGGGGTTGCGGATCCTTCGAAAACGAGGTTTTGCTTTTCTTGAGCGTCTCACCTGTATAAACCTTAACTTGGTAGAGTTCAAATAATTTACTAATAGCCCGTTCGTCCCCTTTTCTGGCCATCCCCAATAGACGCCGACGCTGGTTCATTTCCTCTTCTTCGGTATGAGAAGTTACTCGCCGTTCCATCCAGCGTTCCTTTCCTTTTCTCGATAAATGTCATGACCGTGAGACCAAGCACCGGGATTGTACAGAAATTGACCAGCACTTGTCAGTATCACCTAGTGTGCTTTTCTCACTTGACAGGTATCCCGCTCACGAGCCGATGAAGTGCTTCACGTCTACGGTACGCGTGAATCTAGCACAATCGACATGATTGATGATTCATTCCATCGTTCCCAGTCTCGAACACGCGAGCTCGAAGCAGGTCGAGGCCCCCTCTCATTTAGAGGCTTTCAAGTGTTGATTTGGCTTCATCAGCCCCGGGGAACGTGGCATTGAGCTTTAAGGCCGCTTCCAAGGCCTTCTTCGCCTCAGCTTTATTACCTTTTTTAAACTGAGCCATACCGAAGTGATATTGGACCTCAGGATTATCCTTAAGCTTTTCCGCTGCTTCACCAAGCAACGAAACGGATTTTAAATAAGCAGCCTTCTTATAATAAATCCATCCAAGGGTATCCGCGATATGTGGCTCCTGAGGTTGTTGTTCGCGAGCCGTTTGAGCATGTGAAAGTGCCACATCAAGATTCCCAGCCTGGTCATGCTCAGCAAGTATCCACGCCAAATTGTTCGCGGCCGGAGCAAATTTTGGCTGAAGGTCTAACGTATGTTGATAATGTGTCTTGGCCTTTTCATAATCACCTTGTTGTTCTGCGATCATCCCCAACACCATATGACCCGACACAAGCTTTGGATTTCTTTTAACCAGTTGTTCGTATTCATTCACGGCTTCGTCGGTTCTATTCGTCTGACGATAGAGTTCGGCTAAGTTCATATAGGAGGTTTGGACATTCGCATCAAGTTCAATGGCTTGTTTAAAGGCGGTTTCCGCTTGAGCACTATCCTTGGCTTGCATCCACAATCTTCCCAAGAGATTATAAAACAACGTGTTTTTCGGTGATGCTTCAATCTGTTGAATAACACGTTCCCGAGCCTTTTTCGCATCACCCTGAACAAGATAAATGCTTGAAAGTTGTGATAAGGCCTGAATTGAATCAGGGCTGCCTTTGAGAGCGGCTTCAAAGTGCTCAATAGCTTTTGCCCATCGCTTATCATTTCCAGCGATCAGACCGAGCTGATAATGACTCGATGATTCCTGCGGAACCTGGGCAACAACCATCTCAAAAACTTTTTTCGCCTTAGTGATTTCTCCTTTTTGCAGATAAGCAGCACCAAGTATACGAACGGCCTTGAGATTTCGAGGGTTTAGCCGAATGCCGGCTTGCGCCTCAGTAATCGCCTGATCATATTCTCCTGCAGCCAACCGCACGGCAGCGAGAGCAGTTCGAGCCGTCACTTTATTGGGAGCCAACTTTACCGCTTCAGATAACTCCGTTGCTGCCTGCGAAAGATCCTGTCTCGCACCATGCGCAATGCCAAGAAATTCATGGGCCGCAGGAAGATTTGGATTGTCATTGACGACCTTCTGTAATATAGAAATGGCCTCATCACTCTCTCCAGCAGCTAACTTGAGACGCGCATTATGTACTCGTCCCATAGAGTCCCGCTTATCCTTCTCCAACGTCG
>BQIY01000495.1 GCA_021604265.1 Nitrospirales bacterium | reverse complement strand
GGCTGCTGCGGCCATAGAAGGCGGAGGGGCGGTTGTATAGATGAATGAACGGCTTGTATTAATCAGATACTCAATCAATGAGCAAGAACCAGCCACGTACCCGCCGATTGTACCGATGGCCTTGCTGAATGTCCCCATTTGAATGAGCATGTTGGGATCTATCTCGAAATGTTCGACAATTCCACGTCCATGTTCCCCCATGATGCCCGTACCATGTGCGTCATCAACTAATAAGGTCGCTTGAAAGTCACTCGCCAGGGTTACGATTTCTGGAAGCGGTGCGATGTCGCCATCCATACTGAACACCCCTTCTGTGATAATCAGGGTTTTCTGACCTCTAGGTCGTTTTTCGAGGAGTTGCTTGAGATGCCTCGTATCATTGTGATGAAAGACTCGAAGGGCGGCTTGACTGATTCGGCACCCATCAATGAGGCTGGCATGGCAAAGACGATCGGCAAGAATAAGGTCTTGTGAGCCGACTAATGTAGGAATAATTCCTGTGTTGGCACTGTATCCGGCTCCAAAGGTCAGAGCGGCTTCTGTCCTTTTAAATTGAGCGAGAGCGGTTTCCAACTCCTGATGCGGGGTTTGTGTGCCGGAAATCAGGCGTGAAGCGCCTGACCCCACGCCATAGTGTTGTATGGCCTGGATCGCGGCTTCTTTGACTGCAGGGTGGTTAGCCAGGCCTAAGTAGTTATTCGAGGCTAGTTGGATGACAGGGTTCCCGTCGATCGTGATAGTGGGGGCAGCCGCAGAGTTGACGGTTTTGAGCTGTCGTCGAAGGTGTTTTTTGGTGAGTTCGTCTAGTTCGTCATCAAACATTATGGATAGACGATCGGCTGGAAAGGCATGAATCAATTACCTGAAACAGTTGGTTGGACGGTTATTCCATGTTAGAATGGTTGTTGACTTGTTAAATAGAGGAAGAATATCATGCCATATTCATCAAATAATTAACAAAATCATGATAAACTCACGATTAAATTCTGAGGAGTTTTCTACGCAGTAGACCTTATATTAAACACACACGCAGGCTCTTGACGTGAGAGAGTCCATAACAAGAGGGTGAGTCATCATGCAACTGACAGGTGCTGAAATTTTTCTTGAGTCATTGAAACGCGAAGGCGTGAAAACCATTTTTGCCTTACCGGGCGGTGTGGTCCTCAAGATTTTCGATGTGCTGCACCAACAAAAAGATATTGAAGTGGTTCTCACTCGTCATGAGCAGGGAGCCGGGTTTATGGCCGTCGGATCTGCAAAGGCGACAGGGAAGGCTGGCGTCGCGCTGATTACTTCCGGGCCAGGGATGACGAATGTGATTACCGCTCTTGCTGATGCCTATATGGACTCTGTCCCCATTGTCGTGTTTTCAGGCCAGGTGCCAACTGCGCTGATCGGGAATGATGCCTTTCAGGAAGCTGACAATATTGGTCTGAGCCGTCCATGTACCAAGTATAATTTCTTGGTGAAGGATGTCAATGATTTAGCGGTGACTATTAAAGAAGCATTTTATATTGCGTCGACCGGTCGTCCTGGGCCTGTTTTGGTTGATATCCCTAAAGATATTTCCATGGATAAAGCGGACTTTACGTACCCAGACTCTGTCGCAATCCGTGGCTATAGCCCCACCTATGAAGGTAGTCGATGGAAAATTAAGCAAGCGGCTGAAGCGATCACCAAGGCCAAGCGCCCCATCTTGTATGTGGGTGGAGGCGTGGTGTTTTCCGGTGCCTCCAAAGAGTTGCTCGAATTGGCCGAGATGACTCAGATACCTGTCGATATGACATTGATGGCATTGGGCGGGTTTCCTGGAAACCATCCGCTCTCCCTCGGCATGTTGGGGATGCACGGAACCTATGTTGCCAATATGGCCATGCATTATTCTGATTTGGTGATTGCTGTTGGGGCCCGGTTTGATGACCGAGTGACGGGAAAGGTTTCCGAGTTTTGTCCTCAAGCCAAGGTCATTCATATTGATATCGATCCAACCTCCATTCGGAAGAATGTTCATGTTGACATTCCCATTGTGGGCGACTGTAAGCGAGTTTTGGAGGAACTGAATACGATTCTTCGAGCGACGGTCAATGGCAATCAACGAGATCTCCGGAAACCTTGGTGGGATCAACTCCAGAAATGGAAGACTGAGCATCCCTTACATTATGACCAAGATCCGGAAGGCCAGATTAAACCGCAGTATCTGATTGAACGGTTGTATAAGCTGACGGAAGGGCGTGATCCAATTGTTTCGACCGACGTTGGGCAACATCAAATGTGGACAGCTCAGTTCTTTAAATTACCCAGTCCGCGGACGTGGTTGACGTCGGGGGGGCTCGGGACCATGGGGTTTGGATTCCCTGCCGCCATGGGCGCTCAAGCTGCGTTTAGAAATCGCTTAGTCCTCTGCATCGCAGGAGATGGCAGTTTTCAAATGAACACGCAGGAACTGGCGACCGCTGTGATTGAGAAACTACCTGTGAAAATCTTTGTCATCAATAATCGATTTCATGGGATGGTTCGTCAATGGCAGGATCTGTTTTATGACGGTCGTTATGCTTCCAGCTATCTTGATCAACATCCTGATTTTGTGAAGTTAGCCGAAGCCTACGGCGCAGCGGGTGTACGGATCGAAAAAGTCAGTGAGGTGGATGCTGGGATTCAAGAAGCTTTATCCATTGATCGGCCGGTCGTGATCGATGTTCCGGTATATCAATATGAAAATTGTTACCCGATGATTCCGGCTGGCGGTAGTAATCATGAAATGCTGTTGGCTGACCCGCCGGATTTAAAAAAACCTCAACCGACCGGCAAGAAAAAAGCTCAGCAAGGCAAAGATCCAATCTTAACGGCTTAAAGCCGTGCTTCGAGTCATCTTGTCAAAGAACGTCGACCTTTCCCG
>BQIY01000494.1 GCA_021604265.1 Nitrospirales bacterium | reverse complement strand
TTCCCACGGGCGGCATTATTTGTGGTCGCTATGGAATTCGTAAAGGATATGCCACCGGTCGGTCCACGATTTCATTACGAGCACGAACACATTTTGAAACCGAAAAGCAATCGGATGTGATCGTCGTTACAGAAATCCCCTACATGGAAACGCGCGACCGTATCAGAGAAAAGCTGGAAACGTTGGTACGAGACGATAGAGTCAAGGGAATCTCACGGATTGTCGACTTGACGGATCGAAACGTTCCTCCCTGGAAAGTTCATCTTCAGATCATCCTGAAACGAGATGCAGATAAAGAGGTCGTCCTGGCCCAGTTATTTAAATTTTCTCCTCTACAAAGTACTTTCAGTGTTATTTTATTGGCACTGGTTGGAAACCGTCCGGAAACACTCTCTGTCAAGGAATTGATTCAACAGTTTCTCCTGCACCGGATTGATGTGATTCGTCGTCGAACCGAGTTCCTGCTCGCGGAAGCCCGCAAGAGGAAACACACTGTTGAAGGTTTGATGATTGCTCAGATCGATATCGACGAGGTCATTAAAACCATTCGCAGTTCGCCAAGCAGGGCTGAAGCCAAAATCAGCCTGCAAGGTATGCAGGTTGATGGCAAACTGATTGAGCGAGCGCTCGGTGAAGAAGGATTCAAAGAATATCAGAGCGAACAGGGAGTTCACGAGTATTATTCGTTATCCGCGAACCAGGCTGAAGCCATTGTATCCATGCAATTGGGTTCGTTGGCAAACCTGGAACGAGAAAAGTTAAGCGACGAGCATAAAGAATTGCTCAAAGCCATCGGAGAGCATCTGTACCTGCTGTCTAATGAAGATCATATCCGCGCCATGATTCGCGATGATATGCTCCTTCTCAAACAGAAGTACTCAGACAAACGGCGAACTGATATTTCCGATGACGAGCTGACGGACGTGAACCGGGATGATCTGATTACCGAAGAACCCATGGTTGTGACACTTTCACAGCGGGGCTATATCAAGCGAACCCAATTGAACACGTACCAGGCACAAAACCGTGGCGGTAAAGGGATCAAAGGCGTCAAAACTGACGATGAAGACCCGATTGAGCACCTGTTTGTTGCCAGCACTCATTCCTACCTGTTGTTTATCACAAATCGCGGGCGTGTCTATTGGCAAAAAGTCTATGACCTGCCACTTCAAGGTCGTACCGCCAAGGGCAGGGCACTTGTGAACCTGCTCTCGCTCCAGGAAGATGAAACTGTATCCAATTGTGTTGCAGTGCGTGAATTTGATGAAGAACGTTTCTTAGTTATGGCAACGCAAAATGGTATTATCAAAAAGTCACCACTTTCGGCTTACAGTCGCGTGCAACGCGGAGGCATTATTGCAATCAAATTGGATGAGGATGATGAGCTTGTTGAAGCGTTGATCGTTTCTCCCGGAGAAGACTTATTGCTCGCGACTTCAGACGGGATGTCGATTCGCTTTGCACAATCCGATGCCCGCAGTATGGGGCGCAACACACGTGGTGTTAAAGGGATCAGGCTTTCCAAAGCGGGCCACGTCATTGGCATGGTAATCGCTGATCCTGACACCTGCCTGCTGACCGTTTGCGAAAACGGATATGGGAAGCGAACGCCTTTTGGCTATCTTCCCTCTACTCCAGATACGGAAGAAAATGCAGCCGAAACAATTGAAAATGAAATTCCTGAAATAGAAGAAGAACTCCCCTCTGGCGAAACTGATTTAGAGGAAAGTTCCGATGAAGAACAGGAAACTCGGAGTGGAATGCAGTACCGCCGTCAAAAACGGGGAGGAAAGGGAGTCCGAGATATTCGTACTTCTGCACGAAATGGACAAGTCGTTGATATTATTCCTGTTGCTGAAGACGATGAAGTACTAATGGTCACAAAAAATGGAATCATCCAGCGAGTTCGAGGCCGTGAGATCAGCCAGGTTGGTCGCAATACTCAAGGAGTGCGTGTCATCAAGTTGGATAAGAATGACAAGCTCGTTTCATTAGCGCGGATTCCAGCAGAAATCGTCGATGATTCCGAAAATGATGTCGCCGTTGACACGGAAATCGTTCCAGAGACTCCTTCCACAGAAGAGACCACTGGTAACGATACCGCATCTGATCAGGAATAATTTTTTTCGACAAGGAGATCGCTGCTTTTTTTTCATAGTTTTGAGTTATGAGGACTTAAATGAAACACATATTAGTAACTGGTGGGTGTGGATTTATCGGATCGAACTTTATCCGATATCAACTCTCTGAGTACCCTGGTATTTCAATTACAAACCTCGACAAATTGACTTATGCCGGCAACCTGGAGAACTTGAAAGAATATGAGTCGCACTCAGGCTACAAGTTTGTAAAGGGCGATATCGCTGATCACGATTTTGTGACTGCGCTACTGAAATCGTCAAACTTTGATGCAGTCATCAACTTCGCTGCTGAATCACATGTTGACCGTAGCATTCTTGATTCGGGTCCGTTTATCCAGACCAATATTGTGGGAACTCAAATCCTGTTGGATGCCTTTCGCGAACAAAAAATCAATCGCTTTGTCCAAGTTTCAACTGATGAAGTTTATGGTAGTTTGGGTGCAGAAGGGCTATTTACCGAAGAAACTCCTATCGCTCCCAACAGTCCCTATTCTGCTTCGAAAGCTTCCGCAGACCTGCTAGTTCGAAGTTATGTTGAGACATTTGAGTTACCCGCAATCATTACCCGGTGCTCCAATAATTACGGACCTTATCAGTTCCCCGAAAAACTGATTCCACTGTTCATTTCCAATGCGCTGGAAGACAAACCATTGCCCATTTATGGAGCCGGCACAAATGTCCGTGACTGGATTCACGTCCTTGACCATTGTCGAGGAATTGATGCCGCTTTAAGAAAAGGAGAAGTGGGTCAAGTCTACAACTTCGGTGG
>BQIY01000493.1 GCA_021604265.1 Nitrospirales bacterium | reverse complement strand
CTTTGCGATTCTTATACACCTGCCGGAGTAGATCTTCGGTGATATGTGGGTGTTCCGCGTGCAACAGTTCGGTGAGTTCGTCGGCCTCCCTGGGGTTGATCTCCTGGCCATTCTTGATTTTCAGAAGAATGGGGTTGTGTTCGGTCAGCTCGGTGATGAGGGCTTCCACCATTTCCCGGTAGCGGCTAATACTGACGGCCTCGTACTGTGGGCCGAATTCCACCTGGTCTTTGAAATACAGGGTGTCGATCAGGTCGAGGTGGATGGGTGCGGTCCCTGTGAGGCTTTGCTCACGAAATTTCATCAAGGGACCGAGTTTGGCGGTCAGTTCATCCAGCGCGTCTTCATCGGCCTTGGCCCAGTACTGTTTGGTTTGGGCGGCTCGAAGGAGTGACTCTTCTGCTTTGATGAAATTCACGCTGAGCGGGAGTTCGCTGATTTGTTCAACGATGCCTTCTTTCAAGGTTTCGGCCTGCTCCTTGTTTTCGTTTAATCGTGCTAGTGAGAATTCCAGCAGGTCTTTTTCAAAGCGCATGGCCTTGAAGTCCGCTTCAGAAACGGTGCGAAAGAGCGGTTTGATTTCGGCGCGTAGGAATTCCAGTTTCTGATGATTAAGAGTGATCCAGAAGTTTTCTTCCTCAAGCTGGTGCAAGGTGGAGGCAGCTTCTTTGATCACGACCGAGCTTTGTGGGAGTTCGGTGATTTGTTTGCGCAGTTTGATGATTTCGCGTTCGGCAATGTCTTGATGGTTGCTATCGATGGCCTTTTCGATCTTGTCGAGCCGTAGGCCGACTAGTCGGACGGGCAAAGGCAATTGCGGTTTCAGTTCTTTGCCTTTGGGATTGAGCTTGAAGTACTCGAAGTTATCCCAGCAGTCGAGGATGAGGAACACCTCTTTTTCTATACACCAGGGCTTGGGTTTGCTGTTTTCCAGCAGGCGAGTGCCACGGCCAATCATTTGCCAGAACTTCGTGTAGGAGTAGACCGGCTTGGCAAAGACGAGATTCACAATTTCGCGTATGTCGATACCGGTATCGAGCATATCGACACTGACGGCTATTCGAGGCATATCGTTATTGGTGAACTGGTCGAGCAGGCCGCCCTTGCCATAGACACGCGGATCATCCGAGACCAGTACCTTGGCCAATTCACCATTATACTGCGGGTAGAGTTTGTCAAAGATTTCCTCGATTCGTCTGGCATGGGCCATGGACGAACAAAAAAAGATGGTTTTCCCTGGCAGTACGCCGTTGTGGTCTTTGATGCACTCCTCCATGAACTCTTTGACGATCAGCGCGTTGGTGCCCTTGTTGATAACCTGCTTTTCCAGCTGACTGCCTTCGAAGTTGATCTCTTCGATTTCCTTGCCTTCCAACAACAGCTTTTTCTGGTCTTCCAGCGAGATGGTGCGCTTGCTGATGCCTTCCATCTGGAACTTGGTCTGAATTTTCATGACCTGAAACGTACAAAGGTACGGCGGCACATGGTTGACGGCCTCTTCGTAGGTATAGGCGAAGGTCGGAAGGCCATCTTCACAATGGAAGATTTTAAAAGTGTTGTGGTCAATGATGTCGGTTGGTGTGGCGGTTAGCCCAAGGGTGGTGGTTTTGAAATAGTCGAGGATTTCGGCATAGGTATTGTAGATAGAGCGGTGACTTTCATCGACGACGATGAAGTCAAAGTAGTGGGGGGAGAGATTTTGCGACTCATCCCTGATGATGTTGAGCATGGTGGGATAGGTGGCCACGTAGATTCGTCGATCCTTGGCCATGAGTTTTTCTCCCACATTTGGCCAACGCGGTTCGTTGGGCAAGTGTTCTTTGAAGGCTGCCAAAGCTTGCTCCCTGAGTGCGATGCGATCGACCAAAAAGAGCGTTTTTTCTGCGTGGCCAGCCCGCATGAGGGCATCGACCATGGCAATACAGGTTCGGGTTTTCCCCGAGCCGGTGGCCATGACCAGGAGAAAGTCGCGCTTCTTCTGTTCAATCCCTTCCAATACGGCACGAATGGCACGGATCTGATAGTCGCGGCCCGCAATGGCGGTGTTAATGAGTTCCTGAGGAAGGGGTTTACGGTTACGGCGAATATATTGAAATCGTTCAAGGTCATCGCGGGTGGGAAAGCCCACGACTTTGCGCGGCGGGTAATTATCGAGATCCCAAAAGTAGGTGTCGTGGCCATTGGTATAAAAGCAAAAGGGTAATTCGCCACCGAGTTGTTTCTGAATATGGAAGCAGTATTGTTTGGCCTGTTCGCGACCGATGGCGGCATCTTTGCTGGTCTTTTTTGCCTCAACCACAGCAAGGGGCTTTCCGTTTTTGCCCAGCAGGACGTAATCACTGAACTGGTGGCCTGCATACGGCGTGCAGGTTTCGGCAATCTTTTCTGGTAGAGAAGTTAGGATGTCGAACTCCTCAACCACTTGAGTGGGATCTTTGACATTCCAGCCGGACTCTCCCAGCTGTTTATCAATGAGTTCCGCGCGGGTCTGGGCTTCAGACTTTGCCATGATTCAAATTCCCCGATCCTATACCCTGGGCTCAAGAGGGTTCGAAAGGCAGTTGGCTTAAACGAGAAACCGAGTTGCCATTCTCATCCTGGCTATTAAGGGATGTGCCAGGCTGTATCCTTATGAAATGTTTAGGGAACTATAGCATTTACCACTTATTGTTCCACAAAAAAAATCGATCCGGACATCCAGAAGGCTGGGTGTGATTTGGCGCTTTTGTTCACTTAATTGAATTGTTCATGTTTCGTGAACATGGGGATGGGACCAAAAAAAATGGCCTCTGGATCGTGGGACCCAGAGGCCGATTGGTGGAGGTGAGGGGACGGATGTTCCATGCTTTTCAGCGTGGGCCGGACTATGCCTTCATCCACGTGGGATGCGGGGCGTCTTAGCATCGAATGATGCT
>BQIY01000492.1 GCA_021604265.1 Nitrospirales bacterium | reverse complement strand
CGGAAGAAGAATCTTAGGTCGTGATCGATGGCTGAATTGAAATTACACGGGGCACGCCTGCTTCTTGGCGTCACAGGAAGTATCGCAGCCTATAAGGCTGTCGGATTACTTCGGACGCTCATAAGTCATGGGGCAGATGTTTCGGTGGTCATGACCGATTCGGCGACACGTTTTATCACGCCGCTGACATTTGAAGTGTTATCGAACCATCCGGTTGCCACTGATACGTTTTCTGGACATCAAGACATGCTGCATCTCTCGTTACCTGAATCGGCAGATGTGATTCTTCTTGCGCCTTGTACCGCCAATACGATGGCCGCTTATGCATTAGGGTTAGCTGATAATCTTTTAAACACTCTGTTGCTCACGACGCATTGTCCTGTCATTATCGCGCCAGCGATGGATGGAGACATGTGGGGGCAACCTCAAATTCAACAGCATGTTCAGACCTTGCGCGCACGCGGGGTGGTCGTGTTGGAACCGGAAATTGGCGAGCTGGCTTCTGGGAAAGTGGCCCGTGGGCGTCTCCCAAGTGAAGGGGTTATGGTCCAGGCCGTTGTTGAAAAAATCCAGGTCTCGAAGGAGTTGTCGGGACGTCGAATCCTCATCTCAGCGGGTCCCACGCGAGAGCCGATTGATGCCGTTCGCTTTATTTCAAACGGATCATCCGGAAAAATGGGCTATGCTCTGGCGCGAGCCGCGCAATTGCGAGGAGCCGAGGTTATTTTAGTCAGTGGTCCAACAAGTCTTGATCCGCCGGTTGGCGTTGAATGTGTTTCGGTTCAAACGGCTGAGGACATGTATCATGCATTACGGTCCCGGTTTAGTTCTGTCGATGTCTTAATCATGACCGCAGCAGTGGGTGACTTTCGACCGCAGCATCGTCGCGAAGAAAAATTGAAAAAGCGCGATTGGAAAGGAGAACCCATTCAGCTTGAACAGACCACCGATATCTTAGCCGCCTTATCTGCACAACGAACGCATCAGGTCTTAGTTGGATTTGCGGCTGAGACGGATGATCTGATAGAGAACGGTCGGGAAAAATTACACAAGAAAAGTTTGGATATGGTTGTGGTGAATCAAATTGGTGGACCTGAGTCAGCCTTTGATAACGAGACCAATGAAGTGATTCTTTTGACTCGCAATGGAAGCGTGTCACCCCTGCCTCGAATGCCCAAACAGATGGTTGCCGCTCGAATATTAGATGAACTACAGAACTTTCCTGTGCCCTCCTCGACTCATCCCTCGTCGACCATTTCTCAGCACTAACAGCTGGTAGCTGATCCGTTCACCGATCTAGCCAGAACCCTTGGCTTCGTTGCCTTTCCAACGGTCTTCTCTTCAAATTTGAGCCTACCCACACGTTCAATATGTGAGCTAATCTCGTCATCCACGCCTCCGTCGATCAACGAAACGTCAGAATCCCCTCTCTTCAAATCTCTCTTCATAAATGTCATTACCTAAAGAATGTAACGAATATGACCGAAAAAGAGAGAAAGAGGTCTCTACGTGACCTTGCCAAATATCCTAGGTATTTAAACGTATGAGCTCCGTGCATATATCACTCTCACATGGTTTGCGCATTCCCATATCTGGAGAACCGGAGCAAATGATTTATGATGGGCCGCCGGTGCAGTCCGTGGCCTTGCTTGGTCAGGATTATATTGGCATGAAGCCGAGTGTATTAGTTGAGCAAGGCGCTCGGGTCAAACTGGGACAGCCTATAGTTTTAGATAAAGCGAATCCAGGTGTCGTCTATACCTCACCAGGAAGTGGTGTGGTCACGTCGATTAATCGTGGCGCGAAGCGTGCGCTCCAGTCAGTGGTGATTCAGCTTGAAGGCAACGACGAAGAGATCTTTACGTCATACCGTCATGAGGAGCTTTCCCGACTCACTCGTGACCAGGTCAGAGATAATCTTGTGGACTCCGGTCTGTGGACAGCGTTGCGAACACGGCCGTATAGCAAAGTTCCGTCACCGGACACGATCCCGCATTCCATTTTTGTCACGGCCATGGACTCAAATCCCCTGGCCCCTCAAGCCTCACGAGTGATCCGAGAACATAAAGATGACTTTTTCTACGGCCTCAGCCTTATCAGTCATTTGACCGATGGACACGTGTTTCTCTGTAAGGCGCTTGGCGAAGATATACCCACTATTTCTGCAAAACGATTGACGGTCGCTGAATTTGCTGGTCCCCATCCCTCTGGGTTGGTCGGGACTCACATTCACTTTCTTGACCCTGTCGGTCCGAAAAAAACAGTATGGCATCTCGGGTATCAGGATGTGATTGCGTTTGGGAAGTTATTTACCACGGGAAGAATCTGGACGGAACGTGTGATCGCGTTTGCCGGGCCCGTGGTGTTAGAGCCAAGGTTGATTCGGACTCGACTGGGAGCCAGAACAGAAGATCTTGTTGAAAAACAGCTTGAGCCAGTTCGGTGTCGTGTTATCTCAGGATCGTTGCTATCCGGCCATTGGGCCATTGGGTGGGCAACTTTTCTCGGTCGATATCATTCTCAATTGACGGTGCTGCCGGAGGGAGGGGAACGAAAATTCTTGGGGTGGCTGTCTCCAGGGCCGGATAAGTTTTCCGCCTTAAACGTGTTCATCTCCAGTTTCTTCCGAAACAAAATATTCCGACTGAATTCCCTTGAACAAGGTAGCCCCCGTGCGATTGTGCCGGTAGGGGTGTATGAAGATGTCATGCCCTTGGATATTCTTCCCACGCCCTTACTGCGAGCGTTAGTGGTCAAGGATACGGATTCTGCACAAGCTCTCGGATGTCTGGAGCTGGATGAAGAAGACGTCGCGCTGTGTTCATTCGTCTGTCCGAGCAAATATAATTTCGGCCCGTTTCTTCGAGCTAGCCTTGAACACATTGAGAGGGAAGGCTGATGTCGTGGCTCCGTCG
>BQIY01000491.1 GCA_021604265.1 Nitrospirales bacterium | reverse complement strand
CGTAGGAGATGTTCGAGAGCTTTCGTCGGCCTTAGAACAGAATAGCTATGATCTGCTCATTACAGATTTGAAGATGCCCGGAAATCGTGTGATGGAGGTGGTGGATGAGATTCAAGCTCGTTCAAAGATTCTGCCCGTGATTGTGGTGACGGGCTTTCCCTCGCTAGCCTCAGCTGTTGACTCTGTTCGGTTAAACGTTCTTGAGTATATTGTCAAGCCGGTAGACTATTCGCACCTGCTCCAATCTGTTCGAAAAGGTGTTCAGTTCAAACGTCAATTACAAACGGTCCGTTCTGTACGTACTTTAGCTCGGGAAAAAATGAATCAGTTGGAAGATATTGAAAATGCGTTTCTAACATTTAGGAATATTGATGACGGGCACTCACTAGGTGCGATCACTGAACATCCTTCCCTGTCTAGTCTGCAAGAACAGCTTCAAGAGCTTGTAGACCATATAAAGTCTCAAGCACCGTCAGGACAGGATTCTGAGGCCAAAGCTGCTCACGCGACAATCACGTCAGACTATTTTCAACTGCGCGAAGGTATTTACGAAACAATTCAAGTGCTGCAGCTGACCAAAGGGAGTTTTCGATCCAAGGAGCTTGCGAATCTTCGTCTTAAACTTCAGGACCTCCTGAAGACGACAGACCCGAATCCGTCAAAGAATTGAAGCTTGTTCCTGTCAAGCAACTCGTGCATTTGGGGTGTGTGCTTCCGTTGTGACAGGTCCTGTTTGTGACGTAGACGTCCTTTATCCACGTGTCAGATTCATGTTCATTTTTAGTCAGAAGTCTTCTGATTGTGGCAGCACTTGCAGGAATTGATTTGATCAGATCGAAGCGGCTATTGCAGTGTGATGTCTGGAATGATGTCTGTGATTCTTAAAAAGTCTAATGTTTGTTTTACCGAGCCTTCGACCACACAGAGCCGTAAGTCTTTTGGAGGTTGCTGGCACTTTTTGTGAACAACAATCAGCAGTCCAACGGCTGCGCTATCGATAAATGTGACTTGCTGTAAGTCGATCACAATTTCTTTCGTATTCGCTTTTTGAGCTTGCTGGAAGGCCGTTAAAAACTCTTCCCGCCTTCGCGAGTCAAACCGACCCCAAAGCGTGATGGTCGTACGATTGTTTTCGATAGTGAGGGTATGTTTCACGCAGCATCACCAGTGAACACTCGGTGGGGCAGGTCTCTCGTACTTCTGTCCACCAGTGATGAGTCGATTTTGATCTCTCAAGTACTTTTCGGTTGCATGTGTTGCTTCCTGAAGAACTTAAAGATTGTTCCGTGTATAAGAACCTTTTTCCCACCATCTTGTCAAGGGTTTCGAGGCCGTCCAACTCTTCATGTCTGAGACTGTCAAGTCGTTGGTGTTGAGCCGTTTTCTCGCTGTTCGCGCAATTTCGTCTCTCTTTCCTGTTATTGCCGTTTCGGTGATGCGGAAACGATAAAGCGTCAACTTAAATAATCTTGATTCCAATACGTGATAGAAAACGT
Organism: Nitrospirales bacterium; assembly: GCA_021604265.1. The sequence continues at coordinate 1,436 of BQIY01000491.1, read as the reverse complement.
CAATCGTGGGCACTACATCGAGGTGGGGATCGCCTTCCGATGTATGAGGCATAGTCTTACGCTGCCGATGCTGCCACACTCCAAAGGGAAAAAGCGCTCAACGTAGACTGCCCCTCAGCAATACCCGGGACAGACAACGATCTGTAACCTAGGTCTCTAACTGACAATTATTTGGATTCGCTATCAATATCCTCAATTTTCTTTTTCAACTTTCCGACAAGAAAGTGTGGGATTGTTTCGAGTTACATGATTCAAAGGAGCGCGCCTATGATCCCTAAAATATTAAATGATCCGATGTATCAATTGCTTCGTGAAGGGAAGGTGAAGGACTTTAATGACCGGAGGGTGCTTGGAGAAAGCGTGGATTTGACGAACTGTGATTTCCGAAACGTTGATCTGCGCGGATTGGATGCCAAGGGACTCGATTTACGTGGTTCCTATTTTCGACAGGCAGATCTTCGCGGTGTTGATTTCTCTGAATCTCAGCTGGAAGGTGCCAGCATTAACGGTGCCCATATTTCTGGAACATATTTTCCCAAAGAACTTGGTTCGAATGAAATTCTGCTCTCATTTCAGCACGGGACGCGGATGCGTTACTTCTAGGGACACATGTTTGACATGGTTGTCCATACCTTCATCGTTGATTCTGGTTGGTGTTCTCGCGATTCGGCATCACTGAAACGGCTATAGTCCCTTCCGCATTCCTGATTGACACGATTTACTTCTCAACTTACACTCCCATTCCAATACGAAGCTTGAGGAAGCGTATGACTCGTGTCTTTCGAGTCTGACGTGTATGATATTTTTCCTAAAAGGCCACTGACAATATCACTGTTCCGGAAAGGCGTCGGTCACGCGATTATGACTCATCCACACAACATTATTGCGATTGTGTACGATTTTGACCATACGCTCAGCCCACACTATATGCAGGATCACACGATTCTTCGACATGCCGGGATCAATCCCAAAGAGTTTTGGCCCAGTTGCACCGCATTGATTAATGAAAAGGGTTATGATCAAGAATTGGCGTATATGAAACGGTTGCTCGAGCACGAGGCCATTCGTGCGCTCTCTAACCAGGACCTGAAAAGCATGGGGGCCGATCTCACATTTTTCCCTGGGGTACCGGACTGTTTTGAAGAACTGAATGCCCTGTTTACCCCTCAGGAATATGAGGAACTTGGGATTCGATTAGAGCACTATGTGGTGAGTTCAGGGCTCAAGGCCATATTGGATGGATCGCACATTGCCAAATATGTGAAATCGATTTTTGGTTGTGAGTTTGATGAGGATGATGGCCATATTAGTTTCCCAAAGCGCACGATTAGTCATACACAGAAGACGCAATTTTTATTTCGTGTGAATAAGGGTCTGCTGGATTTGGACCAAGACGTGAATGATCATATGCCTGAAGAGATGCGGCGTGTGCCGTT
>BQIY01000490.1 GCA_021604265.1 Nitrospirales bacterium | reverse complement strand
ATAACTCGTTTTCCCGCACCCACCCCAATTCACCCACTTGCTCGAAATGACTGGTAGCGAGGTCCTCTAACGAGGTATTCGGAGTCCATGCGGCATACATGTTTTGGGCTTTCTTTCTTGCTCGCTCGCGTTCAAATCCTTCTTTTCCGGCTATCAGGCATTGCTTGAGTCGGTAGTGTGGGGATGTGAGAAATAGAGTTGGGTTGGCGTCATAGAACCGCTTAATTTCCTCCTCCTCGACAACGACGTTTCGGCGAACCTCGAAGTCATAGAGTTTTTTCAGGAGCATTTGATGGGCGAATTCTTCTTCGGTTTGGGTAGGTGGCAGAGGGGTTCGCTGTAAAGCGGCATCAATCTCGTCCTGGGTGACGGTGACCCCCCTGGCTTGGGCTTCTTGAATTTGGAGCCGATCATCGATGAGTCTGTTTAGGACTTCCCGTTGTTTTTGGTGGTATCGGCGGTCCAGTTCCTCTCCGTGATATTTGGCGGTCAAGCGCTTGTACTCGTCCCGTATTTCCTTATCCAGATCAGACCAGGTAATCACCTCTTTATTCACCACCGCAATAATCCGGTCGGTCAGACTCAGGCCTACGCGAGGAAAGAAGAGAAGGCATGCCATTACCCAGATGAGAAACGTGTGTGAAGAGCAGCCTTCCAGGCATTCGCGCACGCCCTTCATGTCAGCGTTTCACTTCCTCTTTGGCCATCGACTGATAGAGTTCTTGTAATATCGTATTGGCCCTGGGGTACATGGAGGCCCAATCCTGTTCGGGAAGAGTCAAGCGATAGGCACGAGGAGAAAGACAGTCCAGACGATCTTTCCAGCTGTCCATCAAAGCACGAATTCCCTGTTCCGGAAGTTTGGCCCGTTCATGAAAGCGCACGTTCATGAGTCCGCCACGGACTTCGACGTACTCGAGTTGAAGGGCCTTGGCTAATACTTTGATTTGCATGACCTCAAATAGGCGCTCCATGGCGGTAGGTGGCGATCCAAACCGGTCGAGCGTCTCCCCATATAATAAGGCCAAATCCCCTAACCGTTCACTCCCGGATAAGCGTTTATAGAGTCCCAGCCGCTGAGAGGCATCTTCCACATAGTCTTCGGGAATGAAGGCAGAGACATCAAGTTGAAGGGTGGGTTCCCATTCTTCCTCCACTTCCTGGCCCTTAAGCTGCTGAACAGCCTGCTCCACCATTTGTAAGTACAGGTCCAACCCGACGGCGGCGATATTGCCGGACTGTTGTTTCCCGAGTAAATTTCCCGCTCCACGGATTTCAAGGTCAGCGGCCGCGATCCGGAACCCGGACCCAAGTTCGGCAAATTCTTGAATGGCGTTCATGCGTTTTTGTGCGTCGGTACTCAGGGTTTCCTCGTTTGGAATGAAGAGATAGGCAAAAGCTTGTTGCCCGCTTCGCCCCACACGTCCGCGAAGTTGATACAGTTGGGAAAGCCCGAATAAATCCGCCCGATCAACCAGGATGGTGTTCGCGCTTGGAATATCCAATCCTGATTGAATGATGGCAGAGGCCAGCAGGACATCGGCTTCCTGGTGAAAAAATCGTAACATCACACGTTCCAACAATTGTTCATTCATTTGGCCATGCGCCATCAATACCCGTGCTTCCGGAACCAGATCTTGTAACCAGGCTCCGGTTTGCTCCATGGTTTCAACCCGATTGTGCACGTAGTACACCTGCCCTCCCCGGGCGAGTTCCCGTGTGATGGCCTCTCGTACCACAGTCGGATCAAACCGGAGAACCTGTGTTTCCACCGCCAAACGACCTGGAGGTGCGGTCTCAATGACGGATAAGTCTCTCACTCCTGAAAAAGCCATTTGCAGAGTTCGAGGGATTGGGGTCGCGGAAAGCGTGAGCACATCGACCTGGGTCCGGAGTTGTTTCAGACGTTCTTTATGGCGGACGCCAAACCATTGTTCTTCATCGATAATCACCAAGCCCAATTGTTTAAAGACGACATCTTTCTGCACGACCCGATGCGTCCCGATCACAATGTCGATCACGCCGGCAGCCACGTCTTTCAATGTCGCTTTGATCTCATTGGCTGATTGAAACCGCGATAAAATACCGATTTTGACCGGGAACGGGGCAAACCGTAACGAGAAGTTTTCAAAGTGTTGTTGAGCCAGTAAGGTCGTGGGAACCAAGACGGCCACCTGCCGGTTGGCCTGGATCGCCTTAAAGGCTGCACGCATGGCGACCTCTGTTTTGCCGTATCCCACGTCTCCACAGACCAGGCGGTCCATGGGTTTCGGGGATTCCATGTCTCGTCCTATTTCTTCAATGGCTCGAAGTTGGTCAGGGGTTTCTTCATATTCAAACCCCGCTTCAAATTCATGCACCAGGAGAGTGTCCTCCTGATACGCCGTTCGTCTGGCGACTTCCCGGTTGGCATAGAGTTCAACGAGTTCCTCGGTCATGTCCTCGATGCCCTTTTTGATTTTCGCCTTGGTTTTGCCCCAAGCCGTACCTCCCAGGCGATCCAATCTGGGAGACCGTTGTTCCGCTCCCCGATACCGGTGGATGTGGTTCAGGCGGTCCAGGGGAACATACAGGGTGTCGGTTCCACCGAATTGCAACAGCAAATAATCACTGGTATAGCCCTGCACCTCCAAACGGCGCAAACCCAGATACCGGCCAATCCCATGTTGGAGATGGACGACGAGATCGCCTTCTTTTAGATCCTCCAACGACGAGAAAAATTTGGCAGTAGGCGATTTGGTGTGGGGACGGTGCCGGATGCCTTTCCCAAATAATTCTTCCTCGGTGACGAATGCGATATGTCCATCAGGTGAAAGGAACCCTGCTGAGAGGTCTCCTTCAAGACAGTAAAATGGGGCACGAACATCTGGGACTGGTTGAGGGAAGGGGTATTCCCACTTGTTGGCTGGGAAGCCGTGGTCATGCAATAAGGAC
>BQIY01000489.1 GCA_021604265.1 Nitrospirales bacterium | reverse complement strand
GTCGCAAGTTTTCTTGCCAGGGTTGATTTTTTTTCATTTTTTTCATCAAGCCATCGCAGGTAACTCCGAATAGTGACGGTATCAACTGAAGCAGGGGGCGGTGCCGTTTCTGACTGAGCGGGTAGGGTTTTCAGAAATGTTGAGAACTGCCGCAAGTCAGAACGATAGCTGCGAATGGTTTCTGGAGACGCACCTTGCTCAATGTCGAGAAACGTTACGAAAGCCCTGATCGCGTCATCCATGTGTTGAACTCTTCTTCTGCTCGTTGTTGAATCTTCTTTCGCTTTTCCTGTTTGTCGCGAATCTTTATCGGAAAAGGTGGGAATAAACCGAAGTTCGTGTTAATGGGTTGAAAGTATTGTGCATCGCTCGTGGTGATGTAATGGAGTAAGGCTCCATGGGCCGTCGTCTCTGGAGGCGTCACAATAGGCTGACCGGCCAGGGCCTTGGCGGCATTGATCCCGGCAAGTCCTCCGCTCGCCGCTGCTTCCACATACCCTTCGACGCCAATGAGTTGTCCGGCAAAGAACGTCTGTTCGTGTGTCTTGAGCTGAAGCGTGTCTTTCAAGAGATCTGGAGAATTGATGAAGGTATTACGATGGATGCTCCCACATCGAAGAAACTCAGCCTCTTCGAGTCCCGGAACCATTCGAAAGACTTTTTTCTGTTCGGAATACGTGAGCTTTGTTTGGAACCCTACCATATTATAGCAAGAGCCGTGGATGTTCTCCGGTCGTAGTTGGAGTACGGCATATGGCCGCTTTCCTGTTTGTGGATCAATGAGGCCGACAGGTTTCAACGGACCAAAGAGCAGCGTTTGTCGTCCGCGTTCTGCCATGACTTCAACGGGAAGGCAACCTTCAAAGTAGGGAATCTTTTCAAAATCTTTGGATTGAACTCGATCGGCTTCAGTCAAGGCATCATAAAAACGATCGTAGGCTTCGCGATTCATGGGACAATTTAAGTAATCAGCTGTCCCTTTATCATATCGAGAGGCGCGAAAGACTTTGGCCATGTTGATGGAGTCGGTATCGATAATGGGTGCGATGGCGTCAAAGAAATACAGGTTTTTGGAATGCGTCAATTCGCTGATTGAATTGGATAAGCTATTTGAGGTGAGTGGGCCAGTTGCGACGATGCTCATGGCATTGTCCGGTATTTCTTTAATTTCTTCTCTCAGAATTCGTACATTGGGATGAGCTTCAAGAGCCTGCGTGACGCCTAATGCAAATCGGTCGCGATCAACCGCTAGCGCTGAACCCGCTGGAACTTGAACGTCATCGGCAATACGGATGATGAGGGAGTTCAGCCTCCGCATTTCAGCTTTCAATATGCCTGGAGCGCTCAGCGAGTCGTTTGACCCCAGGGAGTTTGAGCACACAATTTCTGCAAGGTAGTCTGTTTTATGGGCTGCCGTCTCTTCTTTGGGACGCATTTCATATAAGGTGACCTTGGCCCCTTGATTGGCCGCCTGCCAGGCGGCTTCTGAGCCAGCGAGCCCGCCTCCGATAATGGCAATATCTTCTCGCATATTACTCACATCTTCGAATGAACATTGATAAACACGCTGTATAAAAGAACACGAATTCTAAGAGCCTTGCGAAAAACCTGTCAACCGCGGATTTGTTCGGTAATTGTGCTGATCGATTGAATGACATGATCGTGACAGGCGCCATTCGTTGCCACAAGACCTTTGGTATTTTTTAGGGTATCATACCCATAGAGGATTGGCTCTCCATAAATATTGGAAAATCGTCCGCCTGCTCCTCGCATGATGGCTTCTGGTGCGCAGGCACCCCAGAGGCTCGTAAATGGACCAGGCCCGATGTACGCATCGGCGTCTTGTTTGGCGATGGACCCAATTTTTATACCCACGCTGCCGCATGGGAACTCTTTCGTGATGCCAACGTGGTTCTTGATGATATCGATCTTCGGGTTTCGATGAGATCGAGAGACGATGAGGGTGAGAGATTCTGGTTCTTGGTTGGAGGAGGCCTTGAGTGGTGTTCGGCCGGAAGCTGTCTCCATCCAAGCTTCTTGATCGGTCAGCCCGGTGAAGAGAATGTCTTGAGCGGGTCGATACACGATGCCCAGTTTAGCTTGACCGTCAATGGCCAGACCGATCATGACCGAAAATTCTCCATTTTTACTGATGAATTCTTTGGTGCCATCGAGAGGGTCGACATACCACACTCGGCCTTTTGGTGAAAGATTGGCTGGGGGAGGGCTTTCTTCTGCCACGATGACATCATGAGGGAAATGTTGCTTGAGTCCCTCAACAATGATGGTGTTAGCTTGTTGATCGGCCTCCGTGACAGGATCGGAAGGCCCTTTATATGATACTGAAAAGTCTTTCTCGTAGACCTTCATGATCTGTTTACCGGCTTTTCGGGCGAGATGCGAGGTTGTGGTCAATTCTGTTGAAAGGTCTCCCATGGACAGGTGCTCCTATACTTGTTGGGCTATGTAAATATAAATTGTGTGCTTGCTTATGGTCAGGCTGAGATTTTTGTCAGATATCAGCATTGAATTAGTCGTAATCTAACGGAAATTACAGATGCTTCGTGTCATTATCCTTGTTGCTATCCTTGTTTTGCTTGTAGCGGTGTTTTTGCTTCCTCAATTTAGACGTGCCCTTTGGATAACCTTGGCAGGAGTATTAAGTGTCGTTGCTCTGATTATTTGGCTTGATAATCGTGAAAGAGAACTTGCTCATTCGAACTTCCCGCTTTCGCAAGTTGTACTTGAAAACATGCAGGCGAAGCCAGGGTTAAATGACAGATCATATGTTGTGAGCGGAAGGATTCTCAATAATTCGTCAATGAGCCCCTTACGTCAGGTGATTGTTGAAATGACGGTCAATGATTGTGAGAGGGATCCTTGTCAAGTTGTTGCTCAAGAAGAGGGGCGCATATCAAAGGAAATTCCTCCTGG
>BQIY01000488.1 GCA_021604265.1 Nitrospirales bacterium | reverse complement strand
ATCCAAAAAGACGGTGTCAAAGCCGTCAGCGCAAAAGGCGCGAACCACCAAAAAAGTGACGGCGAAGGTCAACGCCAAGTCTTCAGCGAAGAAAAAAGGCACAACGTCCTCCAAGGCTCGAAGTCAGCCACGTACGGCAGCGGTTGCTCGTACACGAAAATCGACTTCTCGGCGGTGAACGACCCAACTCAAGACATGGTGTATATGAAGCAGGCTCTTCGTCTGGCCGTCAAGGCGAAAGGCTGCACAAGTCCTAACCCTATGGTTGGAGCTGTTGTCGTTCGAAATGGTCAGGTCGTTGGACGAGGCTATCATCGTCAAGCGGGAGGCTCCCATGCCGAAATACTTGCCCTGAAGCAGGCGGGGCCCAAAGCCCGTGGTGCGACACTCTACGCGACGCTTGAGCCCTGTTGTCATACATCAAAACGAACGCCTCCTTGTGTGCCGGCAGTACAATATTCTGGTGTGCAGCGTGTCGTGGTGGCCATGCGAGATCCGAACCCCAAGGTACAGGGAAAGGGAATTCGACGGCTTCGACAAGCAGGAATCAATGTAGATATTGGCTGCATGGAGGATGAAGCCAAGGAACTCAATCAAGTCTTTAGTCATTGGATACGTACCGGGCTTCCGTTTGTCATTCTGAAGGCCGCGATAACACTTGATGGAAAAATTGCGACCGCGACGGGCGAATCTCAATGGATAACGGGAGACGCGGCTCGACGTCATGTTCATGAGTTGCGAAGTCATGTCGATGCCATTATGGTGGGAATTGGGACCGCCCTGAAAGACAACCCTGAATTGTCGGTACGAAAAGGTCTAACGTCCCGGCGATCACGGCATGTGCGGCAACCAACGCGGATTGTGCTTGATAGCCGATTACGAATTTCTCCAACAGCGAAAGTCTTACGATGGACGCTTGAGCAACCGACAATTCTCTGCACAACCGCACAAGCATCAAAAGCCAAAAGGGCGCTGTTGAAAAAAACTCATGCCACGGTGCTCGAAATCCCTCAGACGAAAGGCCGCGTCTCCTTACCCGCGTGTTTGAAAACACTCGGGAAGTTGGGCATCACGAGTGTCCTCGTAGAGGGCGGCAGTGAATTAAATGCCGCCATCCTTCATGAGGGGCTCGTCAATCAGGTGCAACTCTATATGGCCCCCAGGCTGCTGGGGGGGCAAAATTCGCTGGGAGTCATTGGCGGGCAGTCGCCAACACATCTGAAGCACGCCTTTTCAATTGATGATCTTAACGTTCAAAAAATTGGTGATGATTTTGTATGGGTCGGACGTGGAGTTCATCGTAATCATTCATGACATACGGTTTGACGAGAGTGCACCTGTACAAGTCAAGAATCGTGGCCTTTCATGTTGGAGACAATCTTTTGGATTGTGTTCTGAACGAAGCTGAACGGTTAGAATCAAGTTTGATGCGCAATGAGCCGAAAATATTTTCGTGTATCTGTGTGAAGCGGTCCTTCATGTCCATGTCTCTCCAACCTCATAATTCAGTTGTGATCCCTATCGAATAGAGGCATGATCTCAGGAATTCTCCATGCTGTTTGAACCAGGCATCGACGAGCATAACCTCATAGGAGAAATTCGGTGAGAAAGGACTCAAGATGAATATTCGTACAGCCGTGGTTATTCCCTACTTCCAAAAGAAGGAAGGAGTCTTGAGGAAGTGCATCACGTCTGCCATTGAGCAAAAGGGCATCGATGATTATGAGATTATTATTGTAGATGATGTCTCGCCGGTGACGCCTGAATCGGAGATTGGCGACATCATGAACGCGCATCCAGAGAAAATTCGAATTTTAAAACAAGAAAAAAACATGAAACAAGGGCGAGCCAGAAACCGGGCCCTTGATGAATTACGGCCTGAAACGGAATATGTGGCATTCTTAGATTCTGACGATGAATGGACAGACGATCATCTGGCCAACGCGATCTTTGCGTTAGATAAAGGCTATGACTTCTATTTTACCGATCACTATCAGCTGCACCAGACGGTTTCAGCGTTTGACCGGATGAAGCGCGTCAAGATAGAGGATCATCCGCTGATCGAGGGGGCAACACATCTGTATGAGTTCAAAGCGGATATGTTTACACAAATTATTGTAGGGAACATTTTGGGGCAATCAACAATTGTCTATCGATTTAAGAAAATGCCTGACATTCGCTACCCGATCGAATTTACGATTACGGGAGAAGAATATTTATTTTGGCTTGATCTGGCCAGGGCGTCAGACAAGATTGCCTTTTCCACCAAATGTGAATGTCGATATGGCGAAGGCATGAATGTCTATTCGGCGACCATGTGGGGTCATGAGCGCGCAATCGAAAAAATTTATGACGACATGCGTTATCGGAAAAAAATTTTTGAACGGTATGAAGTCAATGACGTCCAGAAAAATGCCCTGAATGAACGTATTACGAGTTTACGACAATCGTTTGTGAGAGAAATACTCCATCGATTGACCCATCGCATGCCGATCGACAAACAAGAATTTCTGAATTTTATCAAAATGGATCCGCAAGCCGTGCCCGCCTTCATTCCCGGAACCATTTCGGCCGTGCTCTCGATGGTGAACAGTAAACTCGGTCGCTAAATGTCGACACCACTATTCCTCTCATTCTCGTCAAGTGCTCACCACCTCTTCCACGTGATTCCGTAGCATCTCCAATCAGCCCGGGTTCGTGATTCCAAGCCAAGGTTCCATTCGGGAGACGTTTCCTCATTGAATCTCCATGGTTGTTCAATTACGTGATTATCCTTTTTGCATACGTAATAAACTTAGCTATACTATCGTTGATCAACAAAGGAGAGAGTCATGGCTTTTACAGTTCAGCAATTCTTCCAACGCTTCCCCGACGATAATTCTTGCCTACTACAACTTATGATCGGCCGCTATGGTGAATCCTTAGATTGCCCGAAGTGCA
>BQIY01000487.1 GCA_021604265.1 Nitrospirales bacterium | reverse complement strand
TTGGCCTGTGGCCTGCGCGAACAGCACGGGAGGCGTATAAGTCGCTAAATGAATTGAGGTCTCGGGACCGGATAGGGTCACTTCCGAAGATGGTGCATGGCTGTGCCCGGTCTTCTGCTGTAGCCCATCCGTGACCGGCAGGAACGGGCTGGCTAAGAATGTGCCGGGCGTGGGCGCCACACTGTCGGACTTGGAATCCACAAAGGTGCTAAAGTGGCCACCCTCCCCTGCCACACAGCGGGCCGCATAGAGTGTCGCCACGTTCACCGGCTGATCGGGCAGAGGTGCAATCGTGCCGCTCAGCACCTGGATGGGCGACTCAATCGTGACCGTACCGCTGATACCCAATTGGGAAGAGGCATCCAGGTTACTCTGCGAATCCACCAAGACAGCCTTGTTCGCAACCAGGTCAATATTGCCCCCCTTACCCGCCACGGCCTTGGCCAGGATCTGGCTGTTTTGGAGGATGATGAAATCCGGATCCAAACTGATATCGCCGCCACCCGTGGTGGCATCCCCTTGAACGGAACTTTCAATGGTGCTGTCAACCAGTTGAATCGTGTCGTTGGCAGTGAGTTTGATATCGCCCCCTGAGGCTTGAGCCGCTTCCGTGGTGATGGTGGCTTTGTCGATCAAAATGGTGTCCGCAGCCGCAAGTTGAATGTTCCCGGCGTCGGCCTCCAGCCCCTCGCTGCTCGCCGAGACCGTCGCGCCGTCATTCAAGGTGAAATTCTGGCCAGCCATCAAAGAAATTTCTCCCCCGGCTCCGGAGCCGGGCTTGGTTCCCGTGGACCGGCTGAACACACCACCGAGAGTGCCAGCAATTGAAATATTCTCGGAGACGTTCACATTAATAGCCCCACCCACTCCATTGTTGGTTGTTCCACTATCCAAGACCCCTCCTTGGGAAATACTGAGCGATTCTGTGGTGATAGAAATATTACCAGCTTCACCACAGGGTCCTGTGCAAAATTCTTCACCTACGGTACGGGAGAAGATTCCACTAGGAAGGGTACTACCTATGCCAAAGAAATCATCACCTGCAATCGGAAAAGGACGTTGGCCCGAAAGGGAAATAGAATCGGTGGCAATAACCGTCAGGTCACCTCCCCTTCCATTACTCTGCGTAGTGCTATCAAAACGAGCGCCGCCGGAGATCTCTAGTCGTCCTGTCGTAACAAAAATAGACCCCGCAGCCCCCCCTCCTTCGCTAGCTTCTTCTCCACGAGAATTAGTAAACAGGCCTGATGGTCGATTAATAGCTCCATCGGTTGTCGGATCGTCCGAAAGTATAAAATGCTCCGTAGCAGTCACATAAATATCACCGGCGGCTCCATCTCCAACAGTCTGGCTTCTGATGGTTCCTCCATTTAAAAGCTGAACAGATCTGGCATTGACTGTTACTCCGACCCAGGGAGTGCCGATTCCACGACCATCCAAGGTCTCAAGGTCAAGTGCGGAAGCATCTACGATCAGACTGTCGGCAACTATGGTCAAAGACCCTCCACCTCCATACTCGGCCAAAGTAAGCTGGCTGAATTCCTTCAATTTAACTTCGCCGGTTGAAGAAATAGCGATATCTCCTGCCTTTCCAAAATTGAACCCATCAGTGGAGAAGACAGATCTTGTCATTTCGATAGCATCTGCTGTAATCGACAAAGCGCCGCCCGATCCCGTATCGTCACCAGTATTTTGGGGGCTTCGGTCTCCCGTATTGATATTTGCTTCCACAAATTGGATATTACCTGCGTTAATCCTTACGTCACCTCCCTGCCCCCCATCCTCTCCAATCGTACCACTATCAATAAAATACATTCGGTTATTCAATTCACCGGTTACCTCGAGATTCTCGGTAGCTTGAATGTTGACCTTCCCTGCCGCTGCGCCAGTAGTAGTGTGAGTGTCAATCACAGAAAAGGAGGACAATGAAGTCGAGTTAACTTTCAAATTACCCGAAGTAAGACGAACATCTCCCGCATTCCCATCCCCATCAGTTCGTGCTGTAATTGCAGTAATTCCTTGAGAATCCGCAATTGAAATATCGCCAGAGACCTGAATATCAACAGCCAATGGGGCACCGTCGCTATCACCCGTATCAGCCGAAATGGTCGAATTGGTTATCATCAGTTGGCCGCCTCGAATGATCACCGTGCCGGCAGTATCGCCGGACACATCCACCGTCGTGCCTTCCCACAGAGTAATGTTGCCCATCGTGGTGAACAACTGTCCATTGACGTTGGGAAAATTGGCATAAGTGTCGGCCAACACCTCACCCGGCGAAGCCACGCTTGCTAAAGCAATTTTTCCTCCGGAAGCACTGAGCCCACTGCCAATCGAAATGTTTCCACCGACAAGCGAAAGAGTTTGTCCATCGGAGACCATTAGCACATTTTCTATATTCTCGTGAACTGTAATAGAAGCCGGGTTAGATTTAAGAAATCCGAATGCAGCAACAGGGGCCACACTCAACAACGCATCCTGAGGGCTGGGGAGCGCGGTGAACTGGACTCCGTCGCTGAGTCGTAAATAATCGGCAGTGGTGAAATGGGCGGCCCCGCCTACATTTAACGAGGCATTTGGACCAAACACGATCCCGGCCGGATTCATGAGAAACAGGTTGGCGTTGCCGAAGCCCTGGGTCTGAATCGTCCCAAGAATGTTTGAGGGGTTGCCGCCGGTGACACGGCTCAAGATGTTGGTCGTCGGGTGGGCCGACTCGTTCAGGAAGTTAGCGATGTTGTTGGTCGGAATCCCGAACTCCCCGAAGCTATGGAAGAGGTTGGCCCCACCTCCCGGCCTGGTTCCACCAGTAATATTATGCTGGACGGCTCCGCCCGGAAGAGTCACCGGTGCACTGATTTGGGTGTTGAGTCCTGACGAGGTGATCGGAGGGGTAGTTTGAGCATAGGCATCCCTTCCCAGAAAAATGATGAAAAATCCA
>BQIY01000486.1 GCA_021604265.1 Nitrospirales bacterium | reverse complement strand
CGAAAGCCTGAGGCTTTCGAGGCGCATGAGATTCCTCATGTCCGATTAGATGGCTCCACACCGACGCCCACCCGAAAAAAACTGGTTCAGAAATTCCAGGAGGGCGCGAACCCGTCTATCTTTTTATTGAGTCTTAAAGCCGGCGGGCAGGGGCTGAATCTCACCAAAGCGTCTTATGTATTTCACCTCGACCCCTGGTGGAATCCTGCCGTGGAAAATCAGGCGTCTGACCGTGCGCATCGCATCGGGCAAACGCAGAACGTGTCTATCATGCGGTTACTCATGCGACATACCATCGAGGAGAAAATGATGGAATTGAAGCAGAAGAAATTAGATCTCTATCACGCGGTCCTGGAAGGGGTCACCCCTCATGGCGGCGGAGCGTCTCTCTCACAAAAAGATTTTGATTTTCTTTTGGAATGAACCGTCGTTGACCACGGACAGACATGTTTCTGACCTTATTTGTCAGCACGCTGCTGGTCCCCTTGTCTGTTATGATTCATTATGAAGTCGTCTGCCGAATTTTCATCTTCATGCCTCCTCGATCCAGACGACCAAGATTAGGCGTCATCTGGAGCATTTTATTGGCGTTGATCGCACATATCATAGAAATTTTGATTTTTGCCTCGGGGTACTATGGTTTAATCTTCCCCAAAGAAAATGGGACGTTCGTGGGGGCGTTGGCCCCTGGATTTGAAGATTGTGTCTATTACTCTTTTGTCACCTATCCGACTTTAGGTTTTGGCGATCTTATTCCAACCGGCCCGCTTCGCTTTCTCACTTGAATGGAATCACTGACCGGGTTGGTTCTGATTACCTGGACGGCGTCCTGCATCTACCTTCAAATGGAAACCCTTCACTGCAAGAATTCTCAGTCAGGGTAAGAGAGTCGATGTCCCGCCATTTGGGAGGGCAATCTCTGCGGCTTGTGTTTTCCTCCCTATTGTGCAGGTTTTGGAAAATTTACAATGTCGTGGTTCGTAATCGGAGGGACTTGAACCCGGTGAGTCAGACATTTCTAGCACTACATCAACACACCATCGATCGGTTCAATTTTAGGCGGAACAGACGTTTCGCCCAATTGTTGCCGCAAATCAATCTCAATGGTTCGGCAAATCGCAGTCATCGGAACATCTTCGTTTTTTCCATCAAAGGGATCTTCGGTTCGACTTCCCACTCGTTCCATAACCGTAAACATGAACGCCAGCATCACGTAAATAGGCAGTGTTTCCCACCCCAAATGTTGCACCAATGAGAAGGGAAGAAGTAAGAGAAACGTCCATACAAACACCTTGGTGAAAAACCCATACTGACGAGGCAAGGGTGTATTCTTAATGCGTTCACATTTACCTTGAGCAATATAAAAATCCTTGAGAGATTCCATTAATCCCATCACATAGGCACGTGGGGTAATCCAGCCGGCATCAAACACTTCCTGTAATCGCTTCGCTTGCCAATGATTCAGCTGCGTGGCTCTATTGGCAACACCCTCCAATCGAACTAACTCAGCCTTCGTGATGAACGAAGAAAGGGCATTCGACGCATATCCTTCTCGCAGCTGTAAACGCAAGGCCATCAAAAATGCCAGGTGCCGATAAATAAACTCTCGATGGAGTTCCTCGACTTTCCCGGGCTGGGCATCCCCTTTGGGCGGTTGAATATAGACAAGAACTTGTGAGGCAAAATTTCTTGAATAATTAGTCAAATCACCCCATATGACCCTGGCCTCCCAGTACCGTTCATAGGCCGAATTATTTCGAAACGCCAATAAAATTGCGACAGCCGTTCCAAATACACTAATTCCGGTAAAGGGAAATGCGAGTTTTTCAAAAAAGAATTCTAAATTGAGTATGCAGACTCCGTAGCCGTACAGGATATAAAACAAGACAGCCCAACCGTCAATTTGCAAAAACCACTTGAACGGAAGCGTTCGTCTGACAATCATCAAGCCATCATTTCGTTATCGGGAATATCAATCTGATTGGGGAACGAAACATATTTCATTTTAGCCAATTTGCAACGCTCACAATCCGTCAAAAAGCGATGCAGAAATCACCCTCAGCCTCCAAGAGTAGTAGATTACCAAAACAAACACCGACAGACATGCCCCCGACCTAGTTTCGAGCTCTGCTATCGATTGGAAAAAGACCAGATGTTATAGCCCAAGCACGAGTTTTTGCCAACATCCGTTGGTCCCTCTCTCGATATAACCAAGGTAATCCTTTAAGTTTGAGTCTTATGCCATCAAGCACAACTGGGATAACACACTCACCCCGGTCACATATTAGGTCTCCGGCTGACCTCAAACACAGAATGGGGAATGGTTACGTTAAGAGGAATTTACTCGCCGCATTGCTCAGGCCCAATGATTTTCCCGAAGGACTCTGCTATCAACGACTGATCATTGAAAACCAAGAATCACTGTTTTGTTGACATGCCATATATTTAGATTCATTCGGTGGGTAGCGTGCTGACGCTCGAGGAAATATCGCCTTAGATGCATTCCTCGGCCTTCCTTTTTGCCTGACGCGCTAGAGAATTCCATGCCACCTCGCTTCTTTCAATTGCTAATGAGCCTGGAACTTGGCCTTTTGAATGTTTGCGCTATTCTTTCTTAAGTAATCTGAAATTGGTATTATATCCCTAGTAATTCCAAGTTTTGGTTAAAGATTTTTCTTTATTGGAAAGGATGAGGTATCGCACGTGAGAGCAGGAATCACTAGCAGATTGACAACAGATAGGGGAAATGGCCTGGAAGCAGCAAGGAAACAGTTGTCTGCCAGATTGAGACTAAGTGCATGTCTTTTGATGATCCTGACTTTGGTGGCTCCTTCAACGTCAACCTGGGCCGCCACAGGTGAAAGCTCGGCACCTCTCTCCAAATTTTTAGAAATTCCACTGGAAGGTACAAGTATCCCTGATAAACTCAGATTCCCTCTGCATGAGCAGA
>BQIY01000485.1 GCA_021604265.1 Nitrospirales bacterium | reverse complement strand
GCCAGTCGTTGAAAAGGAACCGGAGACCGTTGACTATGGTCGAGCATTTACTTGGGCGATGCACGAACGCTCACTTGATACTGCTCGTCAGGTTGCCAGCCAAATTAATCTCACACACACGCATTCCTTACTGGATGTTGGCGGCGGACCAGGCACGTATGCCTTGGCGTTCTTAAAGGAAAACTCAACGTTGTCGGCAACAGTATGGGATCGACCTGCAGCACTTGCGGTGGCCAAAGAAATTGCTGCCCCGCTTCGACACGGAAAACGACTGGCCTATCAGCCTGGAGATTTTCTCACAGATTCGATCCAAGAAACGTTTGACATTATTTGGCTGTCGAATGTCATTCATATCTATTCAGCCGCAATAAACACGCAGCTCTTTCGTCGTCTCCGATCTCATCTCAACCCTGGTGGTCGAATCTATATTCAAGATACGTTCTTGCTGGACCGGCAGGGTCTTCGACCGGCAGAAACCAATCTCTTTGCCGTGACAATGTTATTGTTCACCGAAACCGGCAATACGTTCAGTGCCGCTGAGGTTCAGCAATGGCTCAAAAAAACCGGCTATACCCGTCCTGGAATCGTGAGGCTGAAAAAGGGAACTGGAGATTGGGATGGGATTTTGATTCAGGCATCTCGATCGAGCATTTGATGTTTCTCTGTATCATCCTGTTTTTTATCTGTATTCGACTCGACGGTACCGGCTAAAACGTCAGTTCCGACATGTCCCCAGGATTGCCCACAAGCTGAGCAGAGCGGGAAGGAGCCGGTAAATTGACGAAAAAAGTTGCCCCTTTCCCCAATTCACTTTTGACTTCTACATGTCCATGATGTTCTTGAATAATTTGATGAGAAATCGCCAGACCTAATCCTGTTCCTTCATGTTCTTCACTATGGTGTTTAGTTGTGAAAAATGGATCGAAAATATGTTCAAGGTCATTTTGCGCAATCCCTGCCCCGGTGTCACGGACTTCAATTTGAACC
This sequence comes from Nitrospirales bacterium, assembly GCA_021604265.1. The sequence goes on along the minus strand of BQIY01000485.1, from coordinate 1,963 downwards.
CAGAGTTCTCCATCCTCTTGCGGGACCGTATAGCTGCGAACGGTGAGCGTTCCTCCATGAGAAGACATGGATTCCGTCGCGTTGAGAAATAGGTTCAAGAGGACTTGTTTGATTTGCTGGCGATCAACATAAACGGCGGGTAAGTCATGTGCGAGATCCGTCTCAATGACGACAACCTCGTGAGATGCGCGAACTCGTAAGGCATATAAACATGACTCCACAATTTCATTGATATCTTCGTGTTTCAAGAATGGTTCGGCCGGTCTCGCATAATCTAAGATTTCCTTGGTTAATCGTTCGATACGTAACACATCCTCTTTGACGACTTGCCCGAACCGCGTGACAAAGGATTTATCGGTGGCTCGTTCAGGGACTAAATCCACAAAAGCCTTAATCGATGTGAGGGGATTTCGAATCTCATGGGCTAAGCCGCCGGCCATAGTTTCCAAGGACCGCAGTCGATCTGTTCGTCTCACAAGGGCCTGTGAACGTTTGAGTTCCTCATACAGGAGAGCGTTGTCTAAGGCAATGGCCGCTTCGTGCGACAATGTTGTAAGAAGATCAATGTCCAGTGAGCTAAAGGCCGATGAGGACATCTTAGACCCAAGGGCAAAAAATCCTAGTAATCGGCCTTTATTAATCAAGGGTACGCAAACGTCAATGGTAAGAGTGTCAAGATTGGCCTTTAACGCTTGTAATGATGACGATTCCAAGACGTCGTCTAATTCCTCTCGGATGACCATGGCTTGTGTGCTTGAAAGGTGTTTGGGTAATCGGTCATCGAGCGTTAGTCTGGGTAATTGTTCCATATCCGTGTTAATGCCAAACTGTGAAATTGGAATAAATCCGCCCCGTTCGCTTTCAATTAAATATAAGACGACCCGTCGAATACCCATGACCTGGCCCAGCATGTGAACAATTTCTCGAGCAAGGGGCTTGAGTTTCAAGTTTGTCACGAGTGACTTGGAAAATGTTGAGAGGGCTTGATACATGTCATGGCGCTCTCGAAAGAGTGTTTTGGCTACTGCCGTTTGCATGCCTTCCATCAATCGGTAGGCAAGGGCAACCATAATTGATGCCACCAGTAATATCAGGACGGTGAATTGAATGTTCACTTTCCCAAAATAGAGATGTTGAATGTAGAGCAAGATGGCCAAGGCGGGAATGGAAAGCGCCACCATTAAAAACAAAAAAGTCAGACTTCGTTCGACTGCAATGGAAAAGTCCAGCATTCGATAACGAACCAGTACATAGGCTGCCGCGACCACATAGAGACTCACGAGGATGGTGCCGTAAGGTAGGATGGGGATGTCGTACCATAGTGGAAAGTTCGTAGCTCCACCAATATAACCAATTAATGAGCATAGTAATAAATACAAGTGCTGAGTTCGACGGAAGCCGGATGTATTGCGGTATTCAGTGGCGAATAAATAGGCTGCGTAGCCGATCGAAAACACGAACCAAAGAAGATAAAACGGAAAGGTAATGCCAGGTTGAGGCCAATTAGCGATGCCATATTGAGGCAGAACTCTTGCGACAAAATGCGGAGTGAGATTACTGAGAAGAAAAAACGCGGTGAGGGCATACCCGCTCCATAGCAAGAGACGATGCTTTGCTTGAGACCCGAGAAGCGTCACGACATGTTGAATGTGTGTGATCGGGATGAGAATGGCTCCCGCCATCAAAATTCGAATGAGGACTAAGGCGGTGTCAGGGTCATCTTCGAGATGCCAGGCGCAATAAAAGTAACTCCAGAGGGAGAGACTTAAACAATACAGTCCATACGTTTGATGCTTTGCATTATGCGGCGCTCGGGAAAAGATAAAGAGTCCGAGCCCCGAGCTGATCAGTCCATTGATTAATCCACTAAATGCATAAAAATTCATGTTTTATCCTCATCAAACGCCGGCATTCGAGTGGTGTTCCATGGCATGAATGCCAAGGCGTACACCTAGACTCGCTT